>NZ_LPWD01000164.1 GCF_001723295.1 Methyloceanibacter marginalis | reverse complement strand
CATGTCGGCCGCGTCCGCCGTCATGCCGTAGCCCATGAGCTCGGCCAGGATCGGCGCGCCGCGATCCCTGGCGCGCTCGTACTCCTCCAGCATCAGGATGCCGCGCCCTCGGCCAAGACCGTCCCGTTGCGCTTCTTGGAGAACGGCCACAGGCCGTCGGGGCTCAGCAGCGCGCATGGCCTGCCAGGCGCGCGTGGCGCCCCAATTGAGCGAGGCTTCCGCCGCGCCGGCAAGACCCATGTCGACGAGCCCTTCGCGGATCATGCGGTAGGTGAGACCGATAGAGTGGGTCGCGGTCGAGCAGGCGCTGACCACGCCGAAGGTCGGGCCCTTGATACCGTACTCGATGCTGACATGCGCGCTCGCCGACGAGCCGATCGCTTTGAGAAGCGTCAGCGGATGCGTGGCGCGCTTGTTCTCCTTGAACAGCATCTTGTAGGAGAATTCGAGTGTGGTCAGGCCGCCGACACCGGAACCGATAATGCAGGCGGCGCGGTAGCTGTCGGCGTCCTTGATCGGATATTCCAGTCTCGACTGGGTCACGGCTTCATGCGCCGCGCAGCCGGCATATTGGGAATACTTGTCGGCGAGCATGAGCTGCTTGCTCTGCAAGCGCTCTCGCGGGTCGAAATCCGGCACCTCGCCGGCGATCGTGATGTACAGGTCTTGGGTGTCGAAGCTCTGGACCTCGCGGATACCGCAAGCGCTGCCCTTCATGGCAGCCCAGAACTTGTCAACGCCCGTACCCAAAGGAGTGACGACGCCCTGGCCAGTGACCACGACGCGCCTGCGTCCGTTAGCGTGTGTCATGTAGTGTTAAGCCGTAACTCCAAGCCTGGTCCACGTCCCGAGAAGGACCCGAGCGGACGGCTGGTCTAAGCTGCTGCGCCCGAGGCCTTCGATTCTGCGATGATCCCCTTCACGCGATCGACCACAGAGCCGACCGTCGCAAACGCTTCGACTTCTTCGTTCGCATTATAGGGAATTTCGATACCGAAGGTATCCTCAATGTCGAACACGATCACCGCGAGATCGAGGGACTCGATCTCAAGTTCGCTCAGGGGGGTCTCGAGCGCGACGGCCTTGGATGGGTCCTTCATGTTCTTACGTAGAATCTCGATGATCTTGGTGGCCACCTCGTCCATATCGCTCTCCCTGCCCCGTTGAGGGGTCCGTGTCTAATGGTCCCTGGCTAAAACATAGCTAATCCGAGGGCAAGTCAGGCATTGGAATAGACTTAAAAACTGGTCGAGTCTACCCGTGCCCCGCACGCTCGATTTGCCGGTACTATACGCTCTAATCGCTAACAAAATTGGCGTTTTTGCGCCTGTCGCCGCCTTTGGTTTCAGCATAATCCACACAGGCCCCGGGGCCCTTTGCGGCACTGTTTATCAACACCGTGCTACAATAATAGTAGAAGAACGCGCTTGCGGCCAATTGCCTCCCGTCTGTGGCCTTGGCGCCGTTAACTGGCGGTAAAGCAAGCCAAAACCCGAACCTCGATGACCATCAAGGCGAATCCGGCACCCGTGGACACCGCCCAAGACCTGAGAAACCGTCCGTGGCTCAAGGCTTATCCGGACGGTATTTCTTGGGAGCGGAGCTTTAAGCCTGGCCTCGTCCACAAACTCCTCGACGATGCCGTGGCCGCGTTCGGGACGCGGCCCTGCACCTACTTCCTCGGCAAGCGTCTGAGCTACGCGGAAATCGGCGCGCTGTCGGACCGGGCGGCCAAAGGCTTGCGGGCGCTGGGGGTCGGCGAAGGGGTCAAGGTCGGGCTCTTGCTGCCCAATTCGCCGACCTTCGTGATCTTCTATTTCGGGGTGCTCAAGGCGGGCGGCACGGTTGTCAACTTCAACCCGCTCTACAGCCTGGAGGAGATCGAGTTCCAGATCCGCGACAGCGACACCAAGATCATGGTGACGCTCGATCTGGCGCTGCTGTTCGACAAGGCCGAGGCCATGCTCAAGAGCGGGGCGCTGGACAAGGCCGTAGTGGCCAAGTTCACCTCGCTCCTGCCCCCGCTCAAACAGGTGGGGGTCAAGCTTTCGGGCCGGGTGAAGCGCGCCAGGGTCGGCCTGTCCCGCATGCGGCGGCAGATCGTCCGCGAGGCGGAGCTGCTGGCCAATGACGGCCGCTACGAGCGGCCGGTCATCACGCCGGACGCATCGCCGTGCTGCAGTACACCGGCGGCACCACGGGCACGCCCAAGGGCGCCATGCTCACCCATGCGAATATCTCCATCAACGTGGCGCAGGAGCTCTGGGGGAAGCGGCCGCCGGAGGCTGTCGGACCGCGTGCTCGGCGCGCTGCCGCTGTTCCATGTGTTCGCCATGACCACGGTGATGAATTTCGGCGTGGCCAGCGGCATGGAAATGATCCTGATGCCGAAATTCGAGCTGGTCCAGGCGCTGAAGCTGATCGGCAAATTGAAACCGACGATGATGCCGGGCGTGCCGACCCTGTACCAAGCCATGGTGCGCCATCCGCGAATCAAGCGGTTCGATCTCTCCTCGCTCGCCTTCTGCATCTCCGGGGCGGCGGCGCTGCCGCTCGAGGTGAAGCGCGGCTTCGAGGCGCTGACCGGCTGCAATCTGGTGGAAGGCTATGGCTTGAGCGAGACCTCGCCGGTCGCCACCTGCAATCCACTCGACGTGACGCGGGAAGGCTCCATCGGCTTGCCGCTGCCCGGGACCGAGATCAGCATCCGCTCGCTCGAGGATCCGGCGCAAGAGGTCGCCCGCGGCGAGCCCGGCGAGATCTGCATCGCCGGACCGCAAGTCATGACCGGCTATTGGAAGAAGCCCGAGGAGACGGAGCAGGCCTTCACCGGCCGGTTTTTCCGCACGGGCGACGTCGGCACCATGGACGAAGAGGGCTTTGTCTTCATCGTCGACCGGATCAAGGACATGATCAATGCCGCCGGCTTCAAGGTCTATCCGCGGCGCGTCGAGGACGCGCTCTACGCGCATTCGGCGGTAGCCGAGTGTTGCGTGGTCGGGGTCCCGGACGCGTATCGGGGCGAGGCGCCGAAGGCCTATGTGAAGCTGAAAGAGGGCAGTACCGCCACGGCGGTCGAGCTCATGGCCTTCTTGCGGCCGAAGCTGTCGAAGCTTGAACTGCCAGTGGCAATCGAGTTTCGCGAGGAACTGCCGAAAACCATGATCGGCAAGCTCTCCAAGAAAGAGCTACGCGCGCAGGCCGGCCACTGACCTAAGGGCCTCATGCGGGGCGGTTGCCCCGCATCGCAGCATCATGAAACGCGTTCGGCCTTAGCGCAGCCAGGGAAGCAGGCCCTGGCTCTGCTCCTCCATGCCCCGCTGCTGGCGGCGCAGCATCCGCCGCTCGCGCCGGGACAAGTTCTGTGAATCGACCACCGCCGCTTCCGCGGTCTCAGTCTCGGTCTCGGCCGTGTCGATGGGCTCACCCTCGGCCGTCCCCTCGGGCTGAGCCGTGGGTGCCGCCGTCGTACGCGGCGCGCTTTGCGGCTGAGGCGCAGGCGCGGCATTGGCCTGGATTGTCCGCTTGGCGGGCTGCGCTGCAGGCTGCGGCGCTGCGGCCGGTTGCGGCTCCTGTGCACTCTCGGCCGCGGCGACTTCGTCGCCATCGGCGTCGGTGGCGATCGGCTTCGTCATGACAAACATGCTGGGCACGTTCTCGCCCGTGAAGCCGGCGTGATCTTCGGCTGCCGTCGAGCCGTTCAGGAAGCGGTAGCCTGGCTGCCCGGCAGTCGGAGTGTTGGCGACGGGCGTCAAGATCTCGGTGTTGGCAAAGGCATCCGGCTCGCTTTGAGGCTCCGGCTTGGCCTCGGCCGTCTCGGTTTCGGCGGGGGCCTCGGGCTCGGCGGAAGCTCGATCTGCTCCTCGGCCTTCGGCTCTTCCTTCGGCAGCGAGGTGCGCAGCCACGTGCGCTCACCGCACAAAATCCAGCCTTTGCAGCCCCGCAGAGTGATCTGGTTGTTCGACATCATCGTCAGCGTCGCGGAATACGTGTTGCCGTCCTCGGGATTGTAGATGCTGCCCTTCCACTGGTTGGCGCCGGTCGGCGCCATGCCGTTGATGATCGGCAGACCCAGGATGGCGCGGCCGCGCTGCGACGGGTTCTCGTTGCGGACGCGCGCAGCGGCTTGCCGCTACTGTCGAGCGGATCTTGCAACCAAACGATCTTGGCGCAGACGTAGCGCTTGCCGGAGCCGCAGCGGAACACCTGGATCTTACCGGGGCGCTCGCCCTGGTCTGCTTTACGCCAGATGCCCGTGGGATCGGCTGCGGCGGCTTCGGTCGAAGTCATTGGGAAAAGAACGGCTGCGGCCAGAAGGCCGATCGCCGCGGTGGTCACATGATGCCGCATAAGCACCTCCGTCATGGGTCGGGCCGTGGACGCGGCGCGTCCCCCGGCATTGTCTCGCTTGCCCCCTGTCCCTGACGGGTCTCGTTGGACCCAAACTCTGTTCCGGCGGTAGAGCACTTATGTTGCGCCCTTCATATCGTTGCCAAGTTCCGCCGGCTTTGGCGTTCCGACCCCTTCCAGGATCGCGGCGACGCCCATGCCGCCGGCGGTACATACCGAAATCAACCCTCTCTGACCGCTCCCACTATGCAGGAGTTTGGCCAAAACTGCCAGAATCCGCGCGCCCGTGGCGGCAAAGGGGTGGCCGATGGCGATCGAGGAGCCCTTGATATTCATCTTGGACCGGTCGATGGCCCCCAAAGGCTCCGTCCGGCCCAGGCGGGTCCGGCAATACGCCTCTGATTCCCATGCTTTCAACGTTGCCAACACTTGCGCAGCGAATGCTTCGTGAATCTCATAATAATCAAAGTCTTGAAGCGCAAGACCTGCCTGTTGAAGCAATTCGCTCACAGCTACGGTCGGCGCCATCAGCAGACCTTCACCCTGGACATAGTCTACGGCAGAAGTGCGACCCAAAGTTAAATATGCCTGAATCGGAATTCCGCGGTTTTCCGCCCATTTTTCACTGGCGAGCAGGACGCTAGCGGCTCCATCGGTTAACGGGGTCGAATTTCCGGCCGTAATCGTCCCGCTGGCCTTGTCAAAAACAGGTTTCAATTCGGCCAGCCGCTCGAGCGAAATATCCTCGCGGACATTGTTGTCCCGGAACACCCCGGCACAAGGAATGACGAGGTCGTCCATGAAGCCTCGTCATAGGCCGCAGCCGCCTTGAGATGGCTCTCGAAGGCGAGCACGTCCTGGTCCTCCCGGGTGATGCCCCATTCCTTGGCCATGAGCTCGCAATGCTCGCCCATGCCGAGACCGGTCCGGGGCTCCCGCGTGTCCGGCGGCTGAGGCGCGAGCTCGCCAGGCATCATGCCTTTGAAGGCCGCGAGGCGCTGTCCCATGCTTTTCGCGCGCGAGGCCTGCACCAGGCGCTGGGCGAATTTCCGCTGGAACACGATGGGCGCATCGCTCGTGGTGTCGGAGCCCATGGCGATGCCGCACTCGATTTGGCCGGTGGCGATCTTGGCGGCGAGGCCGAGCGCGCTCTGCAGGCTCGTGCCGCAGGCCTGCATCATGGTGATGCCGGGCGTGGTCTGGGCCAAGGGACTGCCGATCACCGCCTCGCGGGCGAGGTTCCAATCCTTGGCGTGGGTGACGACGCGCCGCCGACCACCTCGTCCACATGCACGCCATGCAGCGTGAAGCGGTCCGCCAGACCGCCGAGCGCGGCGGTGAGCAGATCGAGATTCGAGAGCTCGGCATAGGCCGTATGCGAACGGCAGAACGGGATCCTCACCCCGCCCAGCACCGCAACGCGCCGTATCGCTTCCGTCATGTCGTTCCTTCCGGCCTCTTGTCCTTACGCCGCAGCCTGGCCCGCCGGTGCAGCGCTCTCCGTCTTGCGGTAGTGCAGCGGCCCGCCGCGGAACGGCGCAAAGCCCGTGCCGAAGATCACGCCCGCATCGACATGGTCGGCGTCTTCCACGACCTTGTCCGCTTCGGCGCGTTCCGCCTCGTCGAGCAGCGGCTTGATGCCTTCGGTGACGAAGGCTGGAGCACATGCGCCTCGATCGGGAGACGCAGGCCCGCCATCTCGGCGACGCGGCTGGAACTTCCGGCGACCGAGAGCGCCACTTTCTTGGCGCCGATGAAGCCCTTCTCGGTCTCGACGCCGACGATGCGGCCGTCATCGATGCGGAAGCCGGTGACGGCGCAGTTCTGGATGATGTCCACGCCGCGCTGGTCGGCGGAGCGGGCGTAGCCCCAGGCGACCGCGTCGTGGCGCACGGTGCCGCCGCGCGGCTGGTACAACCCGCCGCGCACGGGGAAGCGTGCATTGTCGAAATCGACGAAGGGCACCAGCTTCCTGACCTGCTCGCGGTCGAGCAACTCGGCGTCGGCGCCGTGCAGCCGCATGGCGTTGCCGCGCCGGACGAATGCATCGCGCTGAGGATCGGAGTGAAAGACGTTGAGCACGCCACGCTGGCTGACCATGGCGTTGTAGTTGATATCCTGCTCCAAGCCCTCCCAGAGCTTCATCGACCATTCGTAGAAGGGCTCGTTGCCGGGAAGCAGATAGTTGGAACGGACAATGGTGGTGTTGCGGCCGACATTGCCGGAGCCGATATAGGATTTCTCGAGCACCGCCACGTTGGTGATGCCGTGCTGCTTGGCGAGATAATGCGCCGTGGCGAGCCCATGGCCGCCCCCGCCGACGATCACTACGTCGTATTGGGGCTTGGGCTCAGGCTCGCGCCAGACCGGCTTCCAGTTCCGGTTGCCGGTCAGAGCGTTGGTGAGAAGGCTGCCAAGCGAGTAGCGCATGGGCCGAGTTTCTAGCGCCTGCCCGCGACAAGATTGACATTTTACGTCGCTTGTTTGACCGTTTCCGCCATGAGCCAGAATCTCAGGACGGTCGGCTTTCTTTTGGTGCCCGACTTCGCGCTGATGTCCTACACCGCGGCCATCGAGCCCCTGCGCGCGGCCAACCTGCTCTCGGGACAGACGCTGTATCGCTGGTGGCATGCGGCCCCTTCGGGCGAGCCGGTGACGGCCTCGAACGGCGTCGCGATCATTCCCGACTGCGGAACGCGCAGCGAGCGCCCCGCCGACATGCTGTTCGTCTGCGCGGGCGGCAACCCGGCGACGTTCAACGACAAGACGAGCTTCGCGTGGCTGAGACGGCTTGCGCGAAAAGGCACGATCCTCGGCGGCATCTCGGGCGGCCCATACATCCTGGCGCGAGCAGGGCTGCTGGATGACCGCCGCGCGACGCTGCATTGGGAGCACATGCCTGCTTTTCGCGAGCCTTTCCCGACGAACCGTGGTGCCTCCCTGTTCGAGATCGACGGCAACCGCATCACCTGCTCCGGCGGCATCTCGGCGCTCGACATGATGGTGGCGCTGATCGAACGCGATCACGGCCGGCAACTTGCGGCCGCGGTCGGCGATTGGTTTCTGCATACGCATATCCGGGAGGGCTACGGCCCGCAGCGGCTGGATCTGCGCTACCGGCTGGGCGTCGCCGACGAGAAGTTGCTGCGCGTGCTGGGTGTCATGGAGATGAATCTGGAGCAGCCTTTGCCGCGCACCGAACTGGCAAAGCAGGCGGGCATCTCGCTGAGACAGCTGGAGCGGCTCTTCCACGCCCATGTCGGACACGGCATCCACCAGCATTACCGCTGGCTCCGGCTCGAACGTGCGCGCCAGCTGCTGCGCGAAACGTCGCTCCCCGTTCTCGACGTGGCGCTTGCCACCGGCTTTTCCTCGGCGAGCCAGTTTTCCCGTGCTTACGGCCAGACTTTCGGCGAACCACCGAGCCGCACAAGGGCTAACGCGTAAATGGTCGCGCGCCTGAAAAATTTGGTGGTAGGTTTGGTGCAATCCCGCGAACCGCTCGCAATGAGATGCCGGGATCGGGAGGGCTGATGGCCTCACGGCTGACTTCAAAGGAGCTTCGGGCGCGCGCGCTTTCGCGGGAGAAGACGGCAGTGACGCGTCCCAAGCCGGGAAAGGCGGCCGCCGAAACGCCGCCGGAGGACGAATACGCCACCGGCTCGAACGCTCCGACCACCGGCGAGCTCAATCTTGAAGTTTCCATCGGGCGCCGAGTGCGGCTGCTCCGCCAGCGTTTGCAGCTCACCGCCACGGATCTCGCGGCACAAGCGGGACTGTCGCCGGGCATGCTCTCAAAGATCGAGAACGGCGGCACCTCGCCATCGCTCTCCACCTTGCGCGCCCTGGCCCGCGCCCTCAACGTGCCGATGACCAGCTTCTTCGCCGATTTCGAGGATCGGCGGGACTGCTCCTATGTGCGGGCGGGCCAAGGCGTGCTGATCGAGCGGCGCGGCACCAAGGCGGGGCACCATTACGAGCTCCTGGGCCATACGCTGTCGGGCGACATCGTGGTCGAGCCCTATCTCATCACGCTGAGCGAGGACGCGAACCCCTACACCCAGTTCCAGCATGACGGCATGGAGTTCATCTACATGCTCACGGGCCAGGTGATCTACCGCCACGCCGACAAGCTCTATCCCATGGGTCCTGGGGATGCCCTGTTCTTCGATGCCGCGGCGCGCACGGCCGTTGCGACTCCGCCGACATTGACGGCGAACATGCGATCGATCTCGCCAAGATTGTTGGCACGGTCATGGACTTGGCCCAACGTGAACACGCCGGCGT
>NZ_LPWD01000163.1 GCF_001723295.1 Methyloceanibacter marginalis | reverse complement strand
GATCATCAAGGCCAGCGTTTCCCGAAATTAGCGCCCACGCGCCACCCTCTCCGGCGCATCTCGGGCAAGCTCAAGCAACTCCGGCCGCCACCCGGGGTACGACCCGCGAAGACCTTGGCTTCAGCTTCTCTAGCGCCAATCTAGAACGGATTCCAGGTGGGCTGGCGGGTATATTTCAGGTAGCCGATATTTGCGCCCAACCTAAGGCCGACGCCCGAGCGAATTGGCGCCAGGACCAGGTCGTTTCGGGCCAGATATGTGACGCCAACGCCGCCGATGAAATAGGCGGATCCGTCGACCCCGGCGAATCTGTCGTAAATCTGGCCGGGGCTCCCGAGATTGTAGACCAGGACCATGGTCTTCGACCCTGCGGCGCCGAAATCGTAGCCGACTGACGGCCCCTGCCAGAAGACGCGGTGCTCGCCGGCATCCTTCGTGTGGAGCACGCCTTCGCCATAGCGGAGACCGGCGACGAAGGCGCCGCCCGCTTCCTCGCCCAAGATGTAGCCGTTTGGCCGTCCCGAGCGCTGAAAGGCGTATTCCACCACCTTGGCGAAGCCGACCGAGACCTTGCCGAAGAAGCGGTGCCCGGTGCCTTTGATCTCCTCCATGGAGAAGGTGCCCTCACCGTTGTCGGGAAGCTTCTCCGAGGCATAGCCTTGGCCGGGCTGGTAAGTTTCCGCCGCGTTGCCGCCTTGAGGGTAACCGCCTGGCGCATAAGGGCTTGTCGCGCCACCCGCGGAGGGCGGGGGCGGGGTGTTCGGCTCGGCGCCCTGGATCATGTCGGCGTACGACTCCGGGGTGATGACCATGGCGTCGTCGTCTTGGGCCGATGCTGGCGATAGAGGAAAACAGTAGAGAAAGATCGCCGAAATCACGGCAATCGCGGTGCTGGTGGAACGCATGACTATGCCCTCGGGCTCGAAGCCGGCGTGCCCTGCCGGCCGGCGGGGCCACGGCCCCGACCGCTATGGTTTACCGAAACAGTTACCAAACGGTGGAAGCGTTATCGGGGCGTTAAGACCGTGCGTCCCCAGGCGATGAAGCTCGCGTTGCGCAATCCCTCTCGCGTCTTGCCGTAGCGGAACCGCGCGCCGCTCGGGTCGACCACATGGCCGCCGGCGGCTTCCAGGACGGCCTGGCCCGCGGCCGTGTCCCACTCCATGGTCGGTCCGAAGCGGGGATAGACGTCCGCGCGTCCCCGCGCGATCTCCAGGAACTTGACCGAGGAGCCCGCACCGTAGCGCTCCGAAATGTTGAATCCTTCCAGGAACTTCTCCGTCTCCTCATCGAGATGCGAGAGGCTCACGAGCGCCGTGAGCCCGTTGGGGTCTCCTTGCCGCGCATGGAGGCGCTTGCGATCGAGCGCCTCGAGATCGGCGCCATTCGCGTCCGGCGCCATCTCCGCCTCGATTGCCACGCCGTCGGCCGTGGTCACGGCCAAGAGCGCGCGCGCCGGCGCGTAGACGAGACCAAAGCGCGGAACGCCTTCCTCGATCAGGGCCACATTCACGGTGAAATCCGTGCGTTTTTTGATGAATTCTTTCGTGCCGTCGAGCGGATCCACGAGGAAAAAGCGTGCGCCGAGCGGCGCCGTACGGTCGGCCGCGGTCTCCTCGGAGACGATCGGAATATCGGGGGCAAAATCCCTCAGGGCGGCAAGGAGGACAACTTCCGAGTCACGATCTGCCTTGGTGAGGGGGGAGTCGTCGGCTTTGGTCTCGACCTCGGTCGTCCCGCCGTAATGGGCCATGATGGCCGCGCCGGCCTTGGCGGCGGCGTGGGTGAGAATGTCGGCGGCGCGGCCGAGATCGAAATCGGGCTTGGGCTCGGGGGCGAGCGCGGTTGTATGTCTTGGTGCTGACAAGGCAAGATGCTCCAAAGGGATGCTGATTCGTTTCGCGCTTTCGCGCGCGTCTAAGGTGAGCCCTTCCTGTAACAGAAATTCGTGCGCGGACCACGTGATCTCCGCAAAATGCCTGCGGAGGCGAAGGGGGAGGAGGCCATGACAGAGCCTACGGCACTTGGCGATCTTGATCTGGCGGCGCTGGTATCGAGCCGCATCTGCCATGACGTCATCAATCCCGTCTCGGCGATCTCCAATGGCTTGGAGATGCTCGCCGAGGAACCGGACGATGAGATGCGCGAGGCGGCGATGGACCTCATTCGCAAGAGCGCCGCGCAGGCCTCCGCCAAGCTGCAATTTGCGCGCTTGGCTTTCGGGGCTGCGGGCTCAGCAGGCGCGGAGATCGATCTGCGCGACGCGGAGAAGGTGGCGCGCGAATTCGCCAAAGGCAGCGGCAAGCACGAGGTCGTGTGGAACGGCCCGCCGCTGACGGTGGCGAAGAACAAGGTCAAGCTTCTGCTCAATCTGGTGGCGCTCGGCATCGTGGCGCTGCCCCGCGGAGGCACGGTGAGCGTCGAGATCTCGGGCGATCCCGCCAATATCGCCTTTGCCGTCAACGCCAAGGGCACCGCCGCGCGTCTGAACGACCAGGTCAAGGCTCTGTTGTCGGGCGGAAACGGGGTGGAGGTCGATGCCCACTCGATTCAGCCTTATTATGCCCGGCGCGTGGCCGCTGCCGCCGGCATGACCGTGACGGCCGAGGCCGAGGGCGAAGAGGTCCGCTTCACAGCCACCTGACCCCCGGAAAACCGCCATTCCGAGGCGGTCTTTCCCCCGCTGGTCACAGAACGTAAACCAGAATCCGTCGACAATCGCCGCCCAGACTTCCGCGGGATGTATGCGGCGCGAATCAGGTCATTCGCGTCGAGGGCGAGTGATGGACGAATTACTGGCAGAGTTCCTGACCGAGACCAGCGAGCGGCTCGACCAGCTCGACGTCAATCTCGTGCGGTTCGAGCAAGAGCCAAACGACGGGGAGATGCTCAACGCCATCTTCCGCCTCGTTCATACGGTCAAGGGGACGTGCGGTTTTCTCGGCTTGGAGCGGCTCGCCAAGCTCGCCCATGCCGCCGAGACCCTGATGGGTCAGTACCGCGACGGGGCGCCGGTCACCGTCGAGGGGGTGAGCGTCATTCTCGCCAGCTTGGACCGGATCAAGGATATCCTCGCGGGGTTGGAACAGGCGGGCGCCGAGCCCCAGGGCTGCGACGACGATCTGATCGAAGCGCTTCAGGAACTGGCCGAGGGGAGCGCGCTGGCGCAACCCGGTGACAGAACATATCGGGAGCCGCCGGCCGAGCATGACCTCGCGGTGGATTGGGCCGGCAGCGTGACCCCTGGCTACGCCACACTCGAGGAGCTCGAGCGCGCCTGGCAAGAGACCCCGGGCCCCGACATGGCTCCGCAGAAAGACTTGGCGGCGGAGTCTGTCTTGGAACGAGAGCCCGGGCTCGAGGCCCTGCGGCGCGCTGCGGAGGACGACCGCCCCTCTTTCTCCGAGGGCGTCGGCAAGGACGTGACCGCACGGATGCAAACCGTGCGCGTTTCCGTCGACACGCTTGAACATTTGATGACGACGGTGAGCGAGCTCGTGCTCACCCGCAATCAGTTGCTCGACCTCGTCCGCCGCTCCGGCGAGACCGAGTTCAAGACTCCCTTGCAGCGCCTGTCGAACGTGACGGTCGAGCTGCAAGAAGGGATCATGAAGGCCCGCATGCAGCCGATCGCCAATGCCTGGCAAAAGCTGCCGCGGCAGGTGCGCGACTTGTCCATCGAGCTCGGCAAGAAGATCGAGCTGGAAATGAGCGGCGGCGCCACCGAGCTCGATCGTCAGGTGCTTGAGCTGATCAAGGACCCTCTCACCCACATGATCCGCAACTCGGCGGATCACGGCCTAGAGACAGAGCATGAGCGGGTCATGGCCGGCAAACCGGCGACCGGTCAGATCAAGCTCAGCGCGTCCCAGCAAGGCGGCTACATTCTGATCGAAATGTCCGACGACGGGCGCGGGCTCGATGTGCAGAAGGTCCGGGCCAAGGCGCTCGAGAACGGTCTCACCACTTTGGCCGACCTCGACCGCATGAGCGACGCCGAGATCTTCAAGTTCATCTTCAAGCCGGGCTTCTCCACCGCCAGTGCCATCAGCGAAGTCTCAGGCCGCGGCGTGGGCATGGACGTGGTCCGCAGCAATATCGAGCAGATCGGCGGTACGGTCGATCTGCTGTCCACATCGCCCGCGGGCACGACCTCGTCATCAAGATCCCGCTGACCTTGGCGATCATGGCGGCCCTCATCGTGGAGGCGGCCGGCATGCGCTTCGCCATCCCGCAGTTCAGCGTGGTCGAGCTGGTGCGGACAGGGTCGCCGCGGGGCATCCCGTCGAGCTGATCAACAATACGGCGGTCTTGCGCCTACGGGACAAGCTCTTGCCGTTGCTCGACTTCGCACCGCTGCTCGGCTTGCGGAACGGCGAGACGGACGTTTCGCGCATGACCCATGAGGGCATGACCGCAGTGGTCGTCCAAGTCGGCACCAAGCATGCCGGTGTGCTGGTCGACAACGTCTTCCGTACCGAAGAAATCGTGGTGAAGCCGCTGTCGAGCGTGCTGCGCCATATCAGCATGTTCTCCGGAAATACGATCCTAGGCGACGGTAGCGTGATCATGATCGTCGATCCAAATGCGCTGGGCACTGCGGTGGGCTCGATCGACACGCATGCAGCGCTCGCGCAAGCGGTACCCCAAGAGACCTCCGACGCGGAGCAGAACAGGACCGCATTGCTCTTGTTCCGGGCGGGCTCCAAGACCCTGAAGGCCGTGCCGTTGTCCCTCATCACGCGGCTTGAAGAGATTGCCCTCGATACGATCGAGCACTGCAACGGCCAAGACGTGGTGCAGTACCGGGGTTCGCTGATGCCGCTTATTCCCGTGCAGGCGAACCGGGCGCAGCCCCAGAGCGGCTTTCAGCCGGTGCTCGTCTTTACGGACGGCGCTCACCCGGCGGGTCTCGTCATCGATGAGATCGTTGATATCGTCGAGGAGCCCTTGGTCATCGATCTTCAGGCCGAAGCACCTGGCGTCATTGGCGCGGCGATCATCCGCGACAAGGCCGTCGAGATCGTCGACGTGTCCCATTATCTCGGCTCGGTGTTCGACGCGCATCGCACGATGCCTCCGGAGTCCGAGCGGGCGTTGCGGGTCTTGCTCGTGGACGACAGCCAGTTCTTCCGCAACATGCTGGCGCCGCTATTGCGGGCAAGCGGCTACGAAGTGGCGCTTGCCGCCTCGGCCGAGGAGGCGCTTGCCCTCAAGGACAAGGGCGAACGCTTCGACCTCATCGTCAGCGATATCGACATGCCCGGCATGGACGGGCTTGATCTCGCCAAGAACCTCAAGGCCGGCTCGAGCTGGGCCGAGATTCCGCTTATCGCGCTTTCGTCGCATGCGAACCCGCAGCTCGTCGAAAAGAGCCGGGCGGCGGGCTTCGAGAGCTTCGTCGGCAAGTTCGACCGGCAAACACTGATGCACGCACTTCAGGATTGCTTCAAGGGATGGGGAGCGGCGGCATGAACCGCGGGATGCATGACGGGCAGTCGCAGGGTTTTGTCACGGTCTTCACCGCAGGCCAGCTTTTCGCGCTGAAATTAGAGCGCGTACGCGATGTCTTCGTGCCGCAAGCACTTTCCACCGTTCCGCTCGCACCGCCGGAGGTCGCGGGGTTGCTCAACCTTCGTGGCCGCATCGTCACCGCGCTCGATCTTCGCCGGCGGCTTGGACTCCCGCCGCGCGAGGACGGCAAGCCCACAGTGGCCGTCGGCATCGAGGAACGCGGGGAGTTGTATGGATTGATCGCGGACAAAGTGGGCGACGTGATGTGGCTGCCGGCGTCGCAATACGAGACGGTGCCCACCAATCTCGATCCTCGTTGGGCGCAGGTTTGCGCAGGGGTCTACCGTCTCGACGGCCAGATCTTGATGGTGCTCGACGTCGACAAGATTCTCGACTTTAGCCAGTTCGGTGCCGCCGCCTAGGAAGCTTCCAGCGGGTCACGAGGAGGAGAAGACATGAAACACTGTTTGGTCGTGGATGACAGCGCCGTCATCCGCAAGGTGGCCCGACGCATCCTGGACGACCTCAGCTTCTCCTCATCGGAGGCCGAGAACGGACGCGAAGCGCTGGACCAGTGCCGTACGACGATGCCGGATGCCGTGCTGCTCGATTGGAACATGCCGGTGATGGACGGCATCGCCTTTCTAGTGGCGCTGCGCAAGGAGGCGGGCGGCGACGAGCCGAAGGTGATTTTCTGCACGACGGAGAACGACGTCGAGCATATCACGCGGGCGATCTCGGCCGGCGCAACGAGTACATCATGAAGCCCTTCGATCGCGACATCATCGAAGCAAAGTTTCATGAGGTTGGGCTGATCTAGCCCGGCGATGTCCGGCTACGGCGCGATTATGCAAGAAGCGACAGCCGCTCGGGCTGAATGGCCAGCTGCCGATAAGCTGACAAGGGTCATGATCGTCGACGATTCGGCGGTCGTGCGCGGCCTCGTTGCGCGCTGGATCGAGGAGGAGCCGGGCCTCGAAGTCGTGGCGCGCCACGCCAACGGCAAGCTCGCCGTCCAGGACGTGGTCCGCAGTGCACCCGACGTCATTCTGCTCGATATCGACATGCCGGTGATGGACGGC
>NZ_LPWD01000162.1 GCF_001723295.1 Methyloceanibacter marginalis | reverse complement strand
CACGAAGGCTTCTCCCGCTTAGCACCTGGCGCATCAGGGTGGCGATCGGCGTCAGCAAGGTGCTGACCTTCGATCAGGCGCGGCGCAGTTGCGTCAGTATTGCTAAACTGCCAGGTCTTGTCGGTGGGGGTGGTGAGCGATGAGCCTCGGACTATGGATGTTCAGCGAACAGCAGGGCGTTCAATTACCGTTGGACCGAGCGGCGAGGCACGTCTTCGAGCGGTTGATTCAGACACAACAAGTCTGCCCAAAACCGGCTGTCGGGCAAATGGCCTAATAATTCTTCGTAAGAGATTACGCGGGTCGGAGGCTTGGCTTTGCCGGGTTGGAGAACGTAGACGTAGTCGTATAGCTCCACGAGCAGCCGTGGGTCGACTCCGTTTTTCTCGGCAAGAGCCCGACGGTTAAACTCGATGGCGAGCTTCGGCTTTTGTTTCGAGAAGGTTTCCCATCCGCCTTGGATGGCGTTCACCTCGGAGCCCTCCACGTCCATCTTCACGAAGTCGACGCGGTTCTCACCGTGCGTCGAGAGCCAGCCGTCGAGCGTTTCGATTTGCACAGTCTCTTCGACGCGCTCCAGGTCGCGACCCCAAAATTTTTGCACCGCCTCCGGATTGTCCTGTTCATTGACGAAGGAGCACCCCGGCAATTCCAATAGATGGACGAATGTCTTGGTCTCTTGAATCGAACCTATTGCACAGCGCACCACTCGCGCGTTTTCAAGGGCGTTTGCCGAGACGTTCTTCGCCAGACAATCTACGGTGATGTTCGAAGGCTCGAACGCAACGACATGTTCCGCGAGTTGGCACAGAAATATCGTGTAAATCCCGATATTCGCACCGACATCGAGACATACATCCGTCGGCTGGATAATGTCGGCCAGCACGTTCATCACGTGTGGCTCCCATATCCCTGCCTTCTCGACTGAACTCAACACGCTCCGATCGCCCGCGAGCCCGACCAGCTTGAACTCCTGGCTCGAGCCGGGAATCTTAAGCGCTATCCACTGATACTTGATTATTTGCTTAGACACGATGCAGGTGACACTAATGATTTAACGTAATCCCGGCTATTCTCGCACGGGATTTATAAATTTGAAAAGCTTCCCGCAACGACAGCGTCTGAGAGGCTCACCGAAGCCTTTCGCCGCTCGTTTCCCCTCACGGTCAAGCCGAGCCTCAAGGTCTCGCGCCACAGCTCATTGGCATCGGCGCGGCGCTCGGCCCGGCGTCCCTCCCCGATCTGCAGATGCGCATAGACGAGCGCGGCGAGCGCGGCGAGCGCCATCACCACACTGCTCAGCGTTCCGATCTCTTGCCACAGCGATTGCACGAAGGCTTCTCCCGC
>NZ_LPWD01000161.1 GCF_001723295.1 Methyloceanibacter marginalis | reverse complement strand
TGCGGGGCCTTCGCGTCCTCGTCGTCGAGGACGAGGCGCCGATCGCCCTCCAGCTCGAGGATATGCTGGTGGACTCCGACTGCGAGGTTGTCGGCCCGGCAAGCCGGGTGGCCCAGGCCCTCAAGCTCCTCGACGACGAGACCGTCGATGCCGCGGTGCTCGACCTCAACATCGCCGGCGACCTGGTCTATCCGGTCGCCGATGCCCTCGAAAAGCGGGGATTGCCCTATATTTTCGCGACCGGCTACGGGGCATCGGGCCTTACCGAGCCCTATCGGCGCCAGCGCGTGCTCCAGAAGCCCTTCTCCAGACGCGAGCTGCTTCAGGCCATGCAAGAGGCGGTCGAGGCCGCACGGTAGGAGGTCTGCTAGGCCGTGCCGCCGAGGCGCAGCGAGGCTTGAGGCACGTGGTTGAGCCGCAAGTCGTTGAGGTCGGCCGAGCGGCCCCCAACCGTGCCGGCCAGCGTAAGGCTCGCGCCTGCGAACGAGAGCACGAAAAGCGCCCCGCACAGCGCGCCGAGCAGAAAGCGCGGAGCCGAACTCCGGGCGTGGTCGTAAGGTCGATTGAGAAACATGTGACGCGAATTCCCCTGTTCGTGGGCCGACTTTGCGCGGCCGTCAGGCGAGAGGCGTAGCAGGGACTCCTTGTGTTTCCGTAAAATGGGCCTTGGGATCGGTGGCCGGCGCCGGGCAATGCCCCCGCGTGGTTAAAAAAGCGGGCAATTTGCCGCTTCCCGCCCGCGCTTGACCCAGGTCAAAGCCCGAGGGCTTTTATGACGGCTAATGCGACAATACATCTAACTTAGAATCGGTCTCGATCCTTGAGGCCGAGGCCGGGATAGGATACTTAGCTGGGCAAGGCCCTGTGCCATTTAGACTTTAAGCAAGTCGAACAAGAACTTGCGGCAAGCCGGGTGCCCAAAAGATATCCATTCTGTTCGGCCAATAGCTGGGTGGCTTTGGCGAACGCCAATGGTCTAGGGAACGGAGACAGATGGATTACGAGGACAGATTCCGCCAGCATCTTAAGTCGCTCCACCAAGAGGGGCGCTACCGCGTCTTCGCCGATCTGAAGCGCCGCTGCGGAGCTATCCGGCCGCCGACCACTACACGGAAGCGGGCACCCGCGACGTGACGGTGTGGTGCTCCAACGACTATCTCGGCATGAGCCAGCACCCCAAGGTGCGCGCCGCCATGCACGAGGCGATCGACGAGGTGGGGGCAGGCTCCGGCGGCACCCGCAACATCTCCGGCACCTCTCACTACCATGTGGAGCTTGAAGAAGAGCTGGCCGACCTCCACGGCAAGGAGGCGGCGCTGCTCTTCACGAGCGCCTACATCGCCAACGAATCGACCCTGTCGACGCTGACGCGGCTGATGCCGGGACTGGTGATCTTCTCCGACGCCAAGAATCACGCCTCGATGATCGAGGGCATTCGCCACGGCGGCGGCCCGAAGCACATCTTCCGCAACAACGACCTCGACCACCTCGAGGAACTGCTCAAGAAAGTGCCGCTCGACACGCCGAAGCTCATCGCGTTTGAGAGCGTCTACTCCATGGACGGCAATATCTCGTCCATCGGCTCGATCTGCGAGCTGGCCGAGAAATACAACGCGCTGACCTATCTCGACGAGGTGCACGCGGTGGGCCTCTACGGCCCGCGCGGCGGCGGCATCGCCGAGCTCGAAGGCGCCATGGACCGCGTCGACATCATCAACGGCACGCTTGCCAAGGGCTTCGGCGTCATGGGCGGCTACATCGCCGCGTCGAAGGCGTGCTGCGACGCAATCCGCTCTTACGCGCCGGGCTTCATCTTCACCACGTCCTTGGCGCCGGCCATCGCCGCGGGCGCGCTGGCCTCGATCCGCCATCTGAAGGTGAGTGAGCTCGAGCGCGCACGCCATCGCGAGCGGGTGCGCACCCTCAAAGGCCTGATGAAGCAAGCCGGCCTGCCGGTGATGGAGAACCCGAGCCACATCGTGCCGGTCATGGTCGGCGATCCGGTCCACTGCAAGGCGGTGACCGACACGCTCTTGACCCATTACGGCATCTACGTGCAGCCCATCAACTACCCGACCGTGCCGCGCGCACCGAGCGCATGCGCTTCACCCCCTCGCCGGTCCACACCGATCAGCAGATGGCAGCCCTCATCGCCGCCCTCGAAGAGCTGTGGGCCGCCTGCCCCGTCGGCAAGGGCGAATATGTGAGGCTTGCGGCGGAGTAGACCATGCCGCCTCGCACAAGCTTTGTCCGCGTTGCACTCATGCGCACCGGACTGATCCGGACTCTTGGCCGCTCCGCGATCCTTACCCTCACCCTTGCGATCCTGCCCGCGACCGTCTCCGCCCAGGACGAAGCCTCGCTCTGCCTCATCACGGCGGAGCGCGTCGATGCGGGCGAGACCCTGAGCGCGGCCGAGCGTGAAGAAGCGCATCAAGCCTGCCTCGCGGCGCTCGCGGCCACGGGCAGCGTCGTCCAGAAATATCAATTCCAAGAAGCGGATTTCGCCATCACCGGCACCCGTGCCGGGGACTAGGGCGCAGCCGGAACTGCGACTTAGCGCTTGCGGCGCTAGCGCTTGAGGATCCAGGCCGCCAGGAACGCCAGGGTCAGCACGCCGAGCAGGCACAGCAAGATGATGACGCCGATGGCGCCGAGAATACCCTTGAGCGTGCCCCAGAAGCCGAACGTGGCCACCAGCGCGGCGAGCAGCAAAAGCGTGATAATCGGCATCGATGCATCCCTTCGTCCGGTTCGTCTCCGCGCGCGGTCCCGCGATCAGGCTCGCCGGCGGCAGAGCAGGTGACTCAACGGCCGCCATGGTCGCAGAAACCGCCGGCATCCGAAAGACATTGGCGTGAGATCTTGTGAGCATCGCGCCTCGTCTGTGTCATGCGAGTTCTTCTCCTACCGGTCGGCTTCTCTTCGCCATCACTCTCCAACGTCGTCATGCCCGGACGTGTTCCGGGCATCCACTGACGCCTCGCGGCCCATTGCAGACTCCCTTTTGGATTGCCGGGACAAGCCCGGCAATGACGAGTCAGAGTAGCGGGCAGCACAAAGTTTCCCGCCGGGCGCGCCCGCGAGTGATGAGGGACTGCGCGGGGCACGCGGAAGGCCGCGATCCTGCTGCAGCTTAGGTGGGCGGCCCGTTTGCGCGCCC
>NZ_LPWD01000160.1 GCF_001723295.1 Methyloceanibacter marginalis | reverse complement strand
CGCGCGGTCCTGGCTCCGCGCTCGAAGCCACGCTCCTGATCGCCTGCTGGCCATGCTGCTCGGACTCCATGCGGTCGCGAAGTTGCCTTGCCGTTCGGGGTGGGCCTGGGGACGTTGCTGCTCGGACTCGCCTATGTGGGTATCGTCGTGATACTGCGTGACTACGATAAGAAGCAGACCTGGATGCCGGTCGAAGTGCCCGAAACCGCCGAGCCTCTGATCGGCGAAGTGGCGCCGCGAGCCCTCGACAAGGTGCCGTTCTCCCGCTTGGTCTGGGGTTTCGCGCTTCTGGCGCTGACCATCCTCGTCTGCGGGCTTGTGCTCACCTCGACCGCCGCGGCGATCGCAGAGCAGAGCGGGCTCAGCACCAGCTTCGTCGGCGTGACACTGCTTGCCACCGCCACCTCGCTCCCGGAAGTCAGCACGACGCTCGCCGCTGTGCGCATCGGCGCCTACAGCATGGCGATCTCCAACATTTTCGGCAGCAATCTTCTGATGATCGCGCTCGTCCTGCCCGCGGATCTCGCCTATAGCGGCGCGCCGATCCTCGGCGCCCTCGATCAAGCCACCGCCTTCGCGCTGATCTCCGGCGTGCTCGTCACCGCGATCTATCTGGCCGGACTGCTCATCCGCTCACACCGCACCATCTTCGGCATGGGCATCGACTCCGCGCTGGTGCTCGCCGTCTACGCCATGACGCTCGGCGTCTTCTATCATTTCGGCTAAGCCGCCTAGACGATGCTCCGCACTACGCCGCCATCGACCCTGAGCGAGGCGCCGGTGATCGCGGAGGAGCCTTCGCCGCAGAGAAACACCACCAGATTGGCAACCTCCTCCGCCTCCGCAAGACGGCCGATCAGGGTCGAGGGTCTTATGGTCTTCGCGAAATCGCGCACGAAAGTCTCGCGGTCGACATCCTGCGTGTCCGCCAGCTTTTCCATGAAATCCACGACGCCTTCGGATCGGGTGGGGCCCGGGAGGACCGCATTCGCCGTGACGCCCGTACCGGCGACGCTCTCGGCGATACCGCGCGACAGGGCAAGCTGCGCGGTTTTGGTGACGCCGTAGTGCACCATTTCTTGCGGCGTCTGGATGCCGGACTCGCTCGAGATGAAAATGATGCGGCCCCAACCGCGTTTCACCATGCCGGGGACCAGCGCGCGGGACAGCCTGACACCACTCATCACGTTGACGTCGAAAATCTCCTGCCACGCATCATCGGAAATCACCGTGAAGGGAACCGGCGCGAAGATACCGACATTGTTCACGAGAATGTCGACGTCCCCGGCCTCTTCCAGGAGCTTGGCGGCGCCGTCCGCGCTGCCGAGGTCGGCAACGGCGCCGGTCGCCTTGCCGCCCGTTTCAGCGTTGAGAGTTTCGACCGCCTCCGTCACACGACCGGCCGTGCGGCCGTTGACGATGACCTCGGCGCCTTCCTGCGCCAGGCCCTTGGCGATCGCAAAGCCGATACCGGCCGTGGAGCCGGTGACAAGCGCGCGCTTGCCGTCCAGTCGCAAATCCATGAACGCCTCTCTTGTCCGGTGCTGCCGCTCAGGCCTTGGCCAGTCTGGCAAAGCCCGCATCGAGATCCGCCTTCAGATCCTCGACGTCCTCCAACCCGATATGGAGACGCAAAGCCGACCCTTCCACCTGCCAGGTCGTCGCACTGCGGTAGCTGCGCGGGTCGAAGGGCAGGATCAAACTTTCATAGCCGCCCCATGAATAGCCCATACCGAACAGCGTAAGGCCGTCGAGCATGGCGGCGAGCGCCTTTTGCGAGCAAGGCTTGAGCACGATCGAGAACAGTCCGGACGCGCCGGTGAAATCCCGTTGCCACAAAGCATAGCCGGGATCGCCGGGCCGCGCGGGATGGATGACCTGCGCCACCTCAGGGCGCCCCGCGAGCCATTCGGCCATCTCGAGCCCCGAAGCCTGATGGCGTGCAAGCCGTACGCTCAGCGACCGCAAACCCCGCAAGCCCAGATAGACATCCTCGGGCCCGGGACACAGCCCTAGCTCGTCGTGCGTCCTGGCCACGGCCGCACGCGTCGCCTTGTTGGTGGTGATGGCGCCGAGCATGGCGTCCGCATGGCCCACGATATATTTGGTCGCCGCGTGGATCGACACGTCGACGCCGTGGGAGAACGGTTTGAAATAGAGCGGTGTCGCCCACGTATTGTCCATGATCACCACGGCGCCGCGCTTATGCGCAGCCTCGGCGATGGCCGGAATGTCTTGAACCTCGAAGGTCTGCGAGCCGGGCGACTCGGTGAACACGAGTTTGGTCTTGTCCGTGAGCAAGCCTGCAATGCCGCCGCCGATCAGGGGATCGTAATAGGTCGTGGCGACCCCCAGTCGCTTCAGCACGTTCTCGCAGAAGCGCCGGGTCGGGCGGTAGACGCTGTCGGAAACCAGAATGTCGTCGCCGCTTGAAACGAAGCTGAGCAGCGTTGCCGAAATCGCCGACAAGCCGGACGGTGTCAGCAGCGTCGCGTGCCCGCCTTCGAGTTCCGCAAGCGCTGTCTGTAGCGCGTCCACGGTCGGCGTGCCCAGCCGGCCGTAGCTGTAGTCCTGGTCGTTCGCCTCCAGGCATTGAAGCGTCGGATAAAGCACCGTCGAGCCGCGATAGATCGGCGTGTTGACGAAGCCGTCGAAGCGCGCCGGATCACGGCCCGCATGAGCCAGCCGCGTATCCTGCTTTTGAGATTTTTTGGACGTGCTCATGGAAGCCTCTCAACGAGGCGAGGGGCGTTGCGAGGGGCTTTAGCTCGTCTCGATGGGAAGACTGTCATCCGCGCCCCATTCGGTCCACGAACCGTCATAAACCGAAGCGCGGCGATGACCGGTCTCCGCCAGCGCCAGCGCCAGCACGCAGGCGGTGATGCCGGAGCCGCAACTCGTCACCACGGGCTTGTGCGGTTCGACGCCGGCGGCGGCGAAAATCGCATTGAGCTCCTCGGTCGATTTCAGCGTGCCGTCCGCGTTCAGCAACTGGCCGTAAGGCACATTCTGCGCGCCGGGAATGTGCCCGGACCGCAAGCCTGCGCGCGGCTCCGGAACGGTGCCGGCAAACCGCTCAGGCGAGCGCGCATCGACAATGTCCGCGGACTTGTCGTGGATGACGGACTTCATGTCGTCTACATCGCGCACGAGATCGAGATTGCGCCGGGAGGTGAAGTGACGCGGCGTGCGCGCATTGGGTTCACCCATCATCAGTGGGCGTCCCTCGCTTTTCCATTTCGGCAGGCCGCCGTTCAGCACGCTTACCTCGTCGGCGCCCATGACGCGGAACATCCACCACACTCGCGGCGCGCTGAACATGCCGTGCCGGTCGTAGACCACAATCCGCTGACCGTCGCCGATCCCCATCTTGCGCATGCGCGAGGAGAACTTTTCCGGCGACGGCAGCATGTGGGGGAGAGGAGAGTTGGTGTCGGCGATCTCGTCGATATCGAAGAAGATCGCGCCGGGGATGTGCTCCGCCAGGTACTCCTCGCGTGCGTTCTTGCCCTCATCCGGCATGTACCAGGTGGCATCGATGATTACGAAATCCGGCGCGTCCAGTTCGCGCTCGAGCTCATCGGTCTCAATCAGCCATGTCTTCGGCGTCGTCAAAATATCTTCTCCGTACTTTTTCTAAACGAACACGGTGGGCGCGGCGGCCTCGGGCCGGTCGAGCCATTCGGGGACCGGCAATCCTTTTTCGCGCAAGAATTCCGGATTGAACAGCCTGCTTTGATAGCGCGTGCCGTAGTCGCAGAGCACCGTGACGATGGTATGGCCCGGCCCCATGGCCTTGGCGAGCCGGATCGCGCCTGCGACATTGATGCCGCTTCGACCCGCCAAGCACAGGCCTTCCTCGCTCAAGAGATTGAATACGACCGGCAGGGCCTCGGCGTCGGGGATCTGGAAGGCCTCGTCGACCTTGGCCCCTTCGAGATTGGCGGTGACGCGGCCCTGGCCAATACCTTCGGTGATCGAGCTGCCTTCGGACTTGAGCGCGCCGTGCTTGTAGTAGTTGTAGAGCGCCGCGCCCATGGGATCGGCCAAGCCGATGACGATGTCGGAGTTGTGCTCTTTGAGGCCCATGGAGACGCCCGCCAGGGTGCCGCCTGTCCCCACGGCGCAGATGAAGCCGTCCACCTTGCCGTCGAGGTCGCGCCAGATCTCCTGAGCCGTCGTCTCGATATGGCCCTGCCGGTTCGCCACGTTGTCGAACTGGTTGGCCCAGATGGCGCCATTCGGCTCCGTCTTGGCCAGTGCCTCGGCGAGCCGACCGGAATATTTCACGTAATTGTTGTCGTTCTTGTATGGCACCGCCGGAACTTGGATCAGCTCGGCGCCGGTGAGGCGCAGCATGTCCTTCTTCTCGTCGGACTGAGTCTCGGGGATGACGATCACCGTCTTGAGCCCAAGCGCGTTGCCGACCAGCGCGAGCCCGATTCCCGTATTGCCGGCCGTGCCTTCCACGACCGTTCCGCCCGGGTTGAGCCGGCCCGCATTCATGGCATCGCGGATGATAAACAGAGCGGCCCGATCCTTCACCGACTGGCCGGGGTTCAAGAACTCGGCCTTGCCCAGAATCGTGCAGCCCGTCTCTTCGGACGCGCGCTTGAGCTTGATCAGCGGCGTATTGCCGATCGCCTCGAGAATGCCGTTGCGGTAGGTCACGGGGGAGAGCCTTCGGGAATCTGGTTCGTCCGCAACCTAATGAGGCCGGTCGGCCCCCGCAAGTCGGGGAAATCCCACGAAACGGGCGCTGACGGGCATCCGGTTCCACGGGATGCCGGCTGGGGAGCATGGTTGGGACCGTAGCGTTGAGGCGAGCCAAGGAAGACCGGATGGGCGGGGTATCGGCCCTAGCAGCCGGGAAACCCGCTGTGTATATAGACCGCGAGACGTGGCCGGCGCGGTGCGCGAACCCTTTAGGCGGGCGTGGTGGAACTGGTAGACACGCCAGATTTAGGTTCTGGTGGCTTCGGCCGTGGGGGTTCAACTCCCTCCGCCCGCACCAATCAAGCGTTGGTCCAGTGTTGTTGGATGGATTGAGAGCGCCGCGTGGCGCCGGAAAAATGGTGGATTGAGACAGTATGAACGTGACCGAGACAAATACTGAAGGTCTGCGCCGCGAGTTGAAAGTGGTAGTCGGCGCCGATGAGTTGGAGCAGCGGCTCTCCTCGCGCCTCGACGAGCTCAAGGGCAAGGCGCGCATCAAGGGCTTCCGCCCCGGCCACGTTCCGAAGGACCATCTCCGCAAGGTCTATGGCCGCTCGGTCATGGCCGAGGTCGTGCAGCAGGCCGTCACCGAGACGAGCCAGCAGGCCCTGTCGGAGCGCGAGGAACGCCCGGCCTTCCAGCCGAAGGTGGCGTTGCCCGAGGACGAGGCCGAGATCAATCAGATCTTCGAAGGCACCGGCGATCTGTCTTACACGCTCACCTTCGAGGTGCTGCCCAAGGTCGAGGTGATGGATCTCAGCACGATCACCCTTGACCGTCCCTTGCGCCCGGTGAGTGACAAGGACATCGATGAGGCGATCGACAGGATCCTCGCCACCAACCAGAACTACAAGCCAAAGGCCGGGGCGGCCAAGAAGGCCGACCGCGTGACCATCGACTTTGTCGGCAAACTCGACGGCGAGGCCTTCGAGGGCGGAACCGCCGAGGATGCGCCCATCACGCTCGGCGCCGGCGGTTTCATTCCCGGCTTCGAAGAAGGCCTGACGGGTGTGAAGGCGGGCGATGAGAAGGTGATCGAGGCAACCTTCCCGGAGGCCTACCCGGAAGCCAAGCTCGCCGGCAAGGCGGTGACGTTCGAAGTTAAAGTGAAGGAGGTGGCCGCGCCGGAGACGCCTACGCTCGACGATGACTTCGCCAAGAGCCTCGGCGTGGAATCGGTCGCGCAGATGCGCGAAACGGTGAAGGCGCGCATGGAGCAGGACCGCGCGCTTGCCTCACGTCAAAAGATGAAGCGGGCGCTGCTCGACGCGCTCAACGAAGGCCATACGTTCGAGCTGCCGCCGACCCTGGTCGACAATGAGTTTCAGGCGATCTGGGATCAGGTGACCAAGGACCTCGAGCACGCCAAGAAGACCTTCGAGGACGAGGACACCACCGAGGACAAGGCCAAGGAGGAATACCGCGACATCGCCGCCCGGCGTGTCCGGCTTGGACTTTTGCTCTCGGAGATCGGCCAGCGCAACGAGGTGACGGTCAGCGACGAGGAGGTCAACAAGGCCCTGATCGAGCGCATCCGGCAGTTCCCGGGTCAGGAGCGGCAGGTCTACGACTTTTACCGCAACACCCCCCAGGCCCTGGCCGAGCTCAGGGCGCCCATCTACGAGGACAAGGTGGTGGACTACATCTTCGAGCTCGCCAAGCTGACCGACAAGGAAGTGACCCTCGAGGAGCTCTACGCCGATCCGGACGGCGGGCACGGCCATCACCACCACGATCACGAGCATGACCACGATCACCACCATGATCATGACCACGATCACAAGCATGGCTGAATAAAGAGGCCGGGCAGCCCGCTCAAAGGCGGCATCTGGCCTCTTCCGTTTCCGGGCCCGACCTCATATGTAGGGTGATCCTGGGAGATTCGCCGGTCGGCCCCGACTGGCTCACCAAGCCCGAAAAGCAGGACATTCATGAACAACCCGGCCGAGACATACATGAGCACGCTTGTCCCCATGGTGGTCGAGCAGACCAACCGCGGCGAACGCGCCTACGACATCTACTCCCGCCTGCTGAAAGAGCGGATCATCTTCGTCACGGGCGTGATCGAGGACCATGTAGCGTCCCTCATCACCGCGCAGCTTCTCTTCTTGGAGGCCGAAAACCCCAAGAAGGAGATCTCCATGTACATCAACTCGCCGGGCGGCGTGGTGACCTCCGGCATGGCGATCTACGACACGATGCAGTTCGTACGGCCTCCGGTCGCCACGCTCTGCATCGGCCAGGCGGCGTCCATGGGCTCGCTGCTGCTCTGCGCCGGCGAGAAGGGCATGCGCTATTCGTTGCCGAACTCCCGCATCATGCTCCATCAGCCTCCGGGCGGCTTCCAGGGTCAGGCCAGCGACATCGAGCGCCACGCCGAGGACATCATCAAGATGAAGCGGCGCCTCAACGACGTCTATGTCCACCACACGGGGCAGGACTACGAGACTATTGAGAAAACCCTCGACCGTGACTACTTCATGTCTGCGGAGGACGCCCGGAAGTTCGGCCTCGTGGATGAGGTGATCTCGAAGCGTCATCCCCTTGGAGACAAAGGGGAGACCGTTCCGCCGTCGCCGTAACCGCCATTGGAAAGCCGTGATTGAGGCCTGTTAGGCGTAACCGTCAAATTGCCAAGCCCGGGCCTTGCCGTGGTCATACCGGCATGGTCCATGCACCCTTCCAAGGGTCTGGGAAAGGTGTGCACTCCTGGGATTCGCGCGATTAATCAATCCTTGATCAGTGGCGCCCTAGCATGCTCAGATTGCGCGTCGGGCAGCTTTCAAAGGGAGTCGCTCACACTTTGCAAGGCGGGACCAAGATAGCTGGTGCGGGCACCAGCGTTGAATTGAAACCAAAAACAATCGGATAGATAGAATGAGCAAGGTGAGCGGAACGGATTCGAAGAACACCCTCTACTGCTCTTTCTGCGGCAAGAGTCAGCACGAGGTTCGCAAGCTTATCGCTGGCCCGACCGTGTTCATCTGCGATGAATGCGTCGAGCTTTGCATGGACATTATTCGCGAGGAGAACAAGAGCTCCCTCGTGAAGTCCCGCGATGGCGTGCCGACCCCGATGGAAATTTGCTCCGTCCTGGACGACTACGTCATCGGCCAGGATTACGCCAAGCGCGTGCTCTCCGTCGCCGTGCATAACCACTATAAGCGGCTGAACCACTCCGGCAAGAATTCGGACGTCGAGCTCGCCAAGTCGAACATTCTTCTGATCGGGCCCACGGGTTGCGGCAAGACGCTGCTCGCCCAGACGCTCGCCCGCATCCTTGATGTGCCTTTCACCATGGCCGACGCCACGACGCTTACGGAGGCTGGCTATGTGGGTGAGGATGTCGAGAACATCATCCTGAAGCTGCTCCAGTCGGCCGACTACAATGTCGAGCGCGCCCAGCGCGGCATCGTCTATATCGACGAGGTCGACAAGATCAGCCGCAAGTCCGACAACCCGTCCATCACCCGCGACGTGTCGGGCGAGGGCGTACAGCAGGCGCTGTTGAAGATCATGGAAGGCACTGTGGCCTCGGTGCGCCCCAAGGCGGGACGCAAGCACCCGCAGCAGGAGTTCCTGCAGGTCGACACCACGAACATCCTGTTCGTGTGCGGCGGCGCCTTTGCCGGGCTCGAGAAGATCATCTCCGCGCGCGGCCGGTCCACGTCGATCGGCTTCGGCGCCAATGTGGAAGCCGTCGATGAGCGCCGCACCGGCGACGTCCTTCGGGGAATCGAGCCCGAGGATTTGCTGAAGTTCGGTCTCATCCCGGAGTTCATCGGCCGTGTTCCGGTGATCGCGACCCTGGACGACCTCGATGAGGAGTCTCTGATCCGCATTCTCACGGAGCCTAAGAACGCGCTTGTTCGCCAGTACCAGCGTCTCTTCGAGATGGAGGACGTGCAACTGTCCTTTGCCGAGGAAGCGATGCTCGCCATCGCCAAGAAGGCGATCGAGCGGAAGACCGGCGCCCGCGGCCTCCGATCCATCATGGAGGGCATCCTACTCGACACCATGTTCGAGCTGCCCAGCATGAATGGGGTCGAGGAGGTCGTGATCAGCGCCGAGGTGGTGGACGGCAAGGCCCGGCCGTTGCGCATCTACTCCGAGCGGCATGAAGAGGTCGGGTCCAGCGCCTGACCGCATTCCCGCCAATCCCTGCTTGAAGGGGCGCGCGAATCCTACTCAAATCGAGGGGAATTCGGGGGTCAGCGCAGAAAACAGCGGCCTACCTTGACGGGGGCCCGAGTGATCGCCACCTTTCGGTGCCCGGCGGGCCAAGATGACGCAGTGCTTGGCTCGGCAAATGCCGGGACAATGTATCTCCGGAAGGCGATCTTGGGGGAGGGGAACTAAGGCAGGGCTTCGCGAAACGGCGCTTGGTCCGTTCAAAAAGAAAGCGACGGAACTATCATGACCGAAACGAACCCGTCCGAGATCATCGAAGGCGCCCCGGAACTCTATCCGGTGCTTCCGCTTCGCGACATTGTGGTTTTCCCCTACATGATCGTGCCGCTCTTCGTCGGTCGCGAGAAATCGATCGCGGCGCTGAAGAAGTGATGCGCACCGACAAGCAGATTCTGCTCGTCGCCCAGAAGAACGCGTCCGATGACGAGCCGACCGCCGACGGCATCTACGACATGGGCACGCTCGCCTCGGTCCGTTCAGCTTCTGAA
>NZ_LPWD01000159.1 GCF_001723295.1 Methyloceanibacter marginalis | reverse complement strand
TCCACCGCCGAGGTGAGCGGCGTCTTGCCTGCAGGCGTCAGAGCGTTGACCTCTTGCATGATGCGATTGGCTGCATTCGGCTCAGGCCGCAAGTTCAGCTCGACATTGCACTGATTGTAGGGTCCGGGCCCGTAGGTGATGAGCCCGACCCGGCGATGCCGCGCAGCGGCCGGCAGAACCTTGCCGAGCGCAGAGCGGACCTCGTCGATGCGCGTGAGCGTGGTGGCGATGCCGAGCTTCACATTGCCCGACATGGAGCCCGAGGCGTCGAACACGATCATGGCGTCGTCGATGCAGGATTCGCGGTCTGTGCCCTGGGCTTCGGCAAAGCTCAAGACTAAAAGGCTCAGCACCCCCGCCGCGGCAAGCCCGAGCGGAACGCGCTGTCTCACGCCAGCGCCTCGCGCAGTTCCTTGAACGTGATGACTCGCTTTACCGCGGGGTCTCTCTTCCAAGAACCGCCGCCCGCCAAGATCAAATCGAGCCCCTCGCGGCTCGCAACCTCGGTCAGCGGGATCTGATAGCGCGCGATTGAAGCGGGCGGGCTCGCCGCCGACGCCGAGACCAACAACGTATCGGGCTTGCACTTCGCCACCAGCAGACCGAGCTCGTCCGCCGGAGGGCCCTCGCCAATCCATAACGGCCGCCAGCCGGCCTCCGCCATCACCAGTTCGGCCAGAGCGAGGCCGAGCGTGTGGCGCTCGTTCTCGATGGTGAAGAGCGCGGCGCGGGGCGCGTTGTCCGCGTGGCGCATCTCACCGGCGCAGGACGCCGCGGCCCGGCGCAGCGCTTCGGTCGCCGCGTGCTCCTCGAAGACCTGGCAGGCGCCGGCTTCCCATTGCCTGCCGATTTCAGCGATGGCCGAGGCGACCTCGTCCGCCGTCTCCGCCCAGGCTCCGGTCTGCTGACGCGAGGCGATGAGCGCGGCTTTCACCTTTGCGGGGTCGCCGGTCATCAGCACGTCGAACCAAGCCGCCAAAGGGCCGCTCAATTCCGCCGGCCGGCTCGCGGCGATGAGGCGGCGCAGCTCCGTCACGTAGATGCGGCGGTGACCGCCCGGCGTCCGCTCCGCATGCAGCACACCGCTATCGACCCAGCGCTGGATCGTGGCGGGGGCAACGCCGAGCCGCCTTGCCGCCTCTCCCGCGGAAACCATCATCTCGCTCATCTCAGTCCTCCGCGGCGGCGCGCGCGATATTGCCCGCACGTTCCTTGCCGGTGGGGTAGTAGGCGCCGGTCTGACGGTCGCCGAATTCCAACATATGCACCCTCCCGCTCTCGATTGCATCCGGCTCCTTGGTGAGCTTCAGCATACGCACGGCGCAAGCGTCGGCGTCGAGTTCCATGTTCTTGAGCAGCGGCCGCAGATAATAGAAGGGCTGCACGCCCAGGCCGCCCAAAGGCCGCTGCGTAAGCCGCGTGTGTCCCAAAGTGTGGTGGCAGCATTCATGCGCCATCAGGAAATGCGCGTAAGGCCGGTCTGACTTGAGCGTGGAGGCATCGATCACGATCACCGAGCGATCATCCTTGGTGGTCGAAGACGCCTGCTCCGGAAGGTCCGGCAGGACGTAGGTGCGGATATCGCAATAGGGATTGTCGACGGTCGAAAGCCTCCGGCGGAACTCGAAACCCACGCCGCTGCGGCGCGCCGGCCCGGCCGTCTGATCGGCGCCGGGCACCACCAGCGGCTCGGCCCAGGCGCGTTCGGCCGTCTCCGCGCCGCCCAGCACAACCAGCACCGAGATCATCGCCGAGATCATGGCCGAGACGAGCACACGATTGCCTATGGGGCGCCGGCGTTTTTGGTTCAAGGGCGCCATCTTTTGGCTCCTGATCAACTTCTGTTGAATGATATGAGCGATTTTTCTGCTTGTAAATCGCTTATTTCGATTGCATCGTCCGGCCATCGACCCTCCACCGCGCCCGCAAAGCAGGCCCTACCCAGCCTTGGCGCGGAACCTAGAGGCCCCGGAGCTTCCCCCCGCTCCGGGGCCTTCTCGGCCCTCAACAGGGTGGGCGGTCGCGACGGGGGTAATCCGTCAAACGTTTGAAAAGGAGCAGTATCCAATGTTGAAGATCAGAACCCTGATGGTCGCCGCAGTCGCCCTTATGGCGCTCGGCATCGGCGGCATGCAGGCCCGTGCGGCCGAGAAGGACATCGTCGACACGGCGGTGGCCGCCGGCCAGTTCAAGACACTTGCCAGCGCGATTCAGGCCGCAGGCCTCGTCGACACGTTGAAGGGCGATGGCCCCTTCACGGTGTTCGCGCCCACCGACGAAGCCTTCGCCAAGCTGCCGGCCGGTACGGTCGAGAACCTCCTGAAGCCGGAGAACAAGGAGCAGCTCGTGGCGATCCTCACCTATCACGTCGTTCCGGGAAAGGTTGAGGCCGCAGAGGTCGTGACGATGGACGAAGCCAAGACCGTCAACGGCAAGATGGTGGACATCAAGGTCAAGGGCGACACGGCCATGGTGAACGACGCCAAGGTCACCAAGACCGACATCGCCGCTTCGAACGGCGTCATCCACGTCATCGACACGGTGATCATGCCGCCGAAGAGCTAACGGAAAGGTCCAAACCACGCGCGCGGGCTCCGATGAGCCTGCGCGCACCCTTACTTACGGAGAGCCAAATGAAAGCGATCAATTTGATCACGCTCATCCTCGTCATTGTCGGGGGCGTGAACTGGGGCCTGGTCGGCCTTGCGAATTTCGATCTCGTGGCCACGCTGTTCGGCGCCGGCTCCGTCCTGTCGCGCGCCGTCTACATCCTCGTCGGCGCATCGGCGCTTTGGCAGCTGATCCCGCTGTTCGAGGCCTTCAAAGGCGGCGAAGCGTCCGCCTTGCGCGGGCACTAGCCCCTGAAGGGCAAGGCCCCGCTGCGATCGCCTTCCCCAAATGCGGCGGGGTCTTCGCCTTTTTCGCTATTCCACGACGGCGATGATGGGACCGTAGCCACCGTGAGACGGCGGATCGTTGCGGCCGAGCTCGGGCGCATAGAGCCCCGGCGCCGTACCGCCATCCAGGAACAAGGCATTCCCGGTGCCGAGACCTTCGCGAAAGAAGCGGGCAAACTCGTAGAAGCTCACGCTGCCGCGGGTCATGGCGAAATGGACTTTGCCGTCGCTCGACACGCCGACGCCGTTGCGCGGCTTGAAGTCCGTCGAGTTGACGATGAAGGCCGGATGGATCGCGCCGTCGATCACCAGCATGGGGCCGGACTGGGTGGCGAACTGCGCCTTGGGCTTTTGAGCCAGAAACTGCCCCGTCTCCAGCACGCCCGCGGTCCCCTCCCCTAGATAGAACACGCCGTTCGGCTTCTTGAAGAAATTCGGGATCTGGCTCGGCCTACCGGTGACCGTCTCGGTATTGGCCTCGACGAGTGCCCGGCCGTTCTCGATATGCAGACCGACGGGGCTCAGGTCGTGCTCATACATGCCGCCGTTCATGGCGAAGACAAGCGACTTGCCCCGGTCTTCCAAGGCCTGCGCGAGCGCCTTGAACGTGCGCAACGGATTGCCGTCGGGTCCGCGCCAGTAAAGCCGCATATCGTCCTTGGCGGGATCGAAGCTGCAGACGATGTAGCGGGCTTTGCTGAAGCTCTCGTCGCGGCAGGCTTCCGCGCGCGCGGCGCCGCCAGCGCCGGCGAGCACGACCAATGCGACGACTAGCCGAAGGAGCCTCATTGTCATGCGCGTGGCCGGGCCTATTTCAGCGCCACGAAGACCTTGTAGTCCTCGAGCCGCGTGCCGACCTGGATGGGGAAGGAAATCTCGCGCACCATGGAGAAATAGCCGGCCGTCTGGCCCGCAGGCACCGTGACCGGTACCGACATCTTGTCTTGCGCGAGCGTGGATTTGTAGGCGTCGGCCGCGCGCACCGAGACCGGCAAGGTGACCGTCCCCGGGCTACCCTTCGGGCCTAAGAGGACACGGCCGGCGAAGCCATATTTGACGACGACGCGGCCGCCGTAAAACCTGCATTCACGCGATAATTTGGTGATCTCGCCGCGGTTGACGACGAACATCTGGTCGCCGTCGTGGCCGGATTGGTAGGCGGTGCGCAGGCGCTCGTTGGGCCAGGCGACGACTTGGGGACAATTGAGCGCCTTGCCGTCCACGGCAGTGGCTGTCGGCGCGGCGGCGGTCTGCATCTGGGAGTCGGCCAGGGGCAGGCTGTCGGGCAGCCGTTCGCTGGCATAGCCCGTGGCGGTTTCGCTGCTACCGAGGGAACTCGATCCGCCGCCGCAGCCGGAGACGGCAATCAGGCTCACGAGCAGCGCGCAGAGCCCGCAGCCACGCAGCCAGGAAAGACCGTCAATCCGCTTCAACTCACCCCGTCCTTGGCTTGACACGCCAGGCATCCCTGCCTGATATGGCCGGCGCGCCGCGAAAAGTGCTTGAAACGGCGCGAGCTTCCGGGCCCTCGCTGGCGCCAAACTATCTGCCCGGGTTAGGCCCGACAAGGCCAGACTTAAGGCCATTTTGGGCCCGAAAGAGCCGCTTCTGGAGCGCCAATGACCGGCACTGATCACGCCAATGGGCGACATAATGGGCGACATGGCCGTCCTGCCTTGACCGTCTATCTCGCTTGCCCACGCGGCTTCTGCGCCGGCGTGGACCGGGCTATCCAGATCGTGGAGCTTGCGCTCGAGAAATACGGCGCCCCCGTCTATGTGCGCCACGCCATCGTCCATAACCGCTACGTGGTCGACACGCTGAAAGCGAAGGGCGCCATCTTCGTCGAGGAATTGGACGAAATCCCGGATACCGACGCGCCGATCGTGTTCTCAGCCCATGGCGTGCCCAAAGCCGTGCCCGAAGCCGCCAGGCACCGCCGCATGTTCGTGCTCGACGCGACCTGCCCGCTTGTCTCCAAGGTGCATATCGAGGCGGAGCGGCTGCACGACCAGGGCGCCGAGATCCTGCTGATCGGGCACGCCGGCCACCCCGAAGTCGTCGGCACCACGGGCCAGCTGCCGGAAGGCGCGGTGCACCTGATCGAGACCATCGACGACGCCAAGGCCTTTACGCCGAGGGACCCGGGGAAGCTGGCCGTGATCACCCAGACCACACTGTCGGTGGACGATACGCGCGAGATCATGGAGGCGCTGAAGGCGCGCTTCCCCGCGATCGCCGTGCCGCGCAAGGACGATATCTGCTACGCGACCACGAACCGGCAAGACGCGGTGAAGCGAATCGCGCCAAACTGCGACCGCATGATCGTGGTCGGCTCGCCCAACAGCTCCAACTCGCTGCGCCTCGTAGAGGTCGCCGAGCGGGCCGGCTGCCGCGCGGCCATGCTGGTGGAACGCGCCAGCGAGATCGACTGGAGCCTGTTCGAAGACATCCGCCATCTCGGCGTCACCGCCGGCGCATCGGCGCCGCAGGTTCTGGTGGACGACATCATCGACGCCTTCGCGGAGAGATTCGACGTGACCGTCGAGACCGTGACCACGGCGGAGGAGAACGTCGCTTTCAAGCTTCCCCGTCCGCTACGAGACATGCCGGCGGCGTAGATGGCTGTCTATACGGACGTCTCCGACGAGGAGCTGGAAACCTTCATCGACAGCTACGACATCGCGCCCTGACATCGTTCAAGGGGATCGCCGAGGGCGTCGAGAACTCCAACTACCTAGTCCACACGGCGCGCGGACCCTTCATCCTCACGCTTTACGAAAAGCGCGTGCGGCCGGAGGATCTGCCCTATTTCCTCGGCCTGATGGAACATTTGGCGGCGGGCGGCATCTCCTGTCCGCTGCCCGTGCGCGACCGCGAGGGCCGCATCCTGCGTGAGCTGGCAGGCCGGCCCGCGGTGCTGATCAGCTTCCTGGAAGGCTTGTGGGTGCGGCGTCCGGGCATCGGGCATTGCGCGGGGCTCGGCCAGGCGCTCGCCAGATTCCACCTCGCCGGCCTCGATTTTCCCATGACGCGCGAGAACGATTTGTCCCTGCCCGGCTGGCGGACGCTGTTCGACGCGATAGGCGATTCCGCCGACGGCGTGATTCCGGGGCTGAAGGACGCAATCGCGCGCGAGCTCGATTATCTCGCGGCGAACTGGGCGGCGGGCCTGCCGGTGGGCGTGATCCACGCGGACCTCTTTCCGGACAACGTGTTCTTTCTCGACGACAAGGTCTCCGGCCGATCGACTCTATT
>NZ_LPWD01000158.1 GCF_001723295.1 Methyloceanibacter marginalis | reverse complement strand
CGCATCTCGCGCCCGCGCCATGCTGAAGCCGGTCCTGATCGAGGGCATTCAGCCCGGCGGCCAGATGACCATCACCACCGATGTGGAGAATTATCCCGGCTTCGCGACGTGATCCAGGGCCCCTGCTCATGGAGCAGATGCGCAGGCAGGCCGAGCATGTGGGCACCGAGATCATCGCCGATACGATCATTGAGGCGGACCTCAAGCAGCGGCCATTCCGGCTGAAAGGCGATAGCGGCGTGGAATACACCGCCGACACGCTGATCATCGCCACCGGCGCCAAGGCGCGCTGGCTGGGCCTGCCCTCGGAAGAGAAGTTCCAGGGCTTCGGCGTCTCGGCCTGCGCCACCTGCGACGGCTTCTTCTATCGCGGCAAGAACGTCATCGTGGTCGGCGGCGGCAACACCGCCGTCGAGGAGGCGCTGTATCTGTCCAATATTGCCTCGCACGTCACGCTCGTGCATCGCCGCGATGCGCTGCGCGCCGAGAAAATCCTGCAGCGGCGCCTTTTCGATCACCCCAAAATCAAAATCCTGTGGGACACCGAACTCGCGGAGGTGCTCGGCGACGAAAATCCGCTCGGCGTCACAGGCGTCAAGCTCGCGAATATGAAGACCGGCGAAGAGACCACCATGCCCATCGACGGCGTGTTCATCGCCATCGGCCATACGCCGCAGACCGAGCTGTTCAAAGGGCAGCTTGAGCTGAAACACGGCGGCTATATCAAGACGAAGCCGGGCTCCACCGAGACCAGCGTGGAGGGCGTGTTCGCCGCCGGCGACGTCACCGACGACGTCTATCGTCAGGCCGTGACCGCCGCCGGGCTCGGCTGCATGGCGGCGCTCGACGTGGAGCGCCACCTGGCCGGCATCGATCACCTCGCCGAAGCCGCCGAGTAGCTAGAACCACACGGACACGACGCCGAACAGGCTTTCGCCCGCCACCAGGCCTGCGGCCGCGCTCAGCAGAAAACGCGCGGCCCAGCGCGGCGCGAGCCAGTGCAGCAGGCTGGCGAGCGCGGCACCCAAAAACAGCGTGATCGAGGTGCCAGCGGGGATCACGAAGGCGAGCCCCAGCGTGGCGCCGCTCGGCACAAGCAGGAGCCGCTGTCCGTCGACGCGTCGCTCGACCAGCGCCAGCACGATGCCGATCGCGCCGGCAATGACCATGGCGATCAGTGCCGAAAATGGAATGCCGGAGAGCCCAACGCCCAAAGTCTCGGCCACCGCCTTCCACGTGGCGACGGCCGGCGCGGGCCATTCCTGGGTGAGCAATTGCGTGTCGGGATCGGTGATCAGCGCGAGATAGACGAGACTGCCCACCAGGCTGCCGACGACGACGCCCGCGCATTGCGCGATCACCTGGCGTGCGGGGCTCGCGCCCACCTCATGGCCGGCGCGGAAGTCGTTCAAAAGATCCGCGCTCTGGCCCGCGGCGC
>NZ_LPWD01000157.1 GCF_001723295.1 Methyloceanibacter marginalis | reverse complement strand
TCGCGTGCCGTCGCCGGTGCAGATATGGGCGCTCGTGCGAGGAGAAATAGCGCGGCCATAGCCGCCGGTGGCGAGGATGGTCTGGTGCCCCCGGAAGCGGTGGAGCGAGCCGTCGGCCATATTGAGCGCGATGACGCCGCGGCAGCGGCCCTCGTCGTCCATGATCAGGTCGATGGCGAATATTCGATGAAGAACTCGGCCGACTGGCGGAGCGCCTGGCCATACATGGTGTGCAGCATGGCGTGGCCGGTGCGGTCGGCGGCCGCGCAGGTCCGCTTGGCCGGGCCCTTGCCGTAATCCATCGTCATGCCGCCGAAGGCGCGCTGGAGGATCTTGCCGTCGTCGGTGCGGGAGAAGGGCACGCCCCAATGCTCGAGCTCGTAGACCGCTTGCGGCGCGTTGCGGCAGAGATATTCGATGGCGTCCTGATCGCCGAGCCAGTCGGAGCCCTTGACGGTGTCGTACATGTGCCAGCGCCAGTCGTCGGGACCCATATTGCCGAGCGCCGCGGCGATGCCGCCTTGCGCCGCCACGGTGTGGGAGCGCGTGGGGAACACCTTGGAGATGCAGGCCGTGCGCAGACCGGCTTCGCTGGCGCCGACCACGGCGCGAAGCCCTGAGCCGCCGGCGCCGACGACGATGACGTCATAGGCGTGGTCGGTGATCTCGTAGGCGCGGCCGTTCACTTGGACGGCGTTGTGCGGCGTGGTTTGTGGCGTGGCATCTTGAGGCATTACGCGTCAGCTTCCGAGACTGATTTTAACAATGGCGAGTGTGCTGGCGATGGCGATGAGGCCGGCGAAGAATGTGGTCGCCACGAGGGCCAGAACCTTGCAGCCTTCGCCGTGAACATAGTCCTCGATGATCTCCCTGAGGCCGATGCGCATATGGATGGCGGCGGAGATGATGAGCGCGAGCATGAGCACGGCGACGATCGGATTGGCCAGATAGGCTCTCACGTCCGCATAGCTCGCGCCGATATGACTGACGATCGAGAGCACCAGAAAGATGACGAGCGGGATGTTGGCCATGGCCGTGAGCCGCTGGCGCCAGAAGGTCTCGGTGCCCTCATGGGCGGCGCCGAGGCCGCGAACGCGCTTTAAGGGTGTCGCCATGCTACGGACCTCCCATCAGCGCATAGCCCGCGACCCAGATCAGGACCGTGAGCACGACGGAGGAGATGATGGTCGCCCAAGCGAAGACCTCGATGCTGACCTTGTCGAGGCCGTGGCCCGTGTCCCAGATCAGGTGGCGGATGCCGCCCAGCATGTGGTGGATCAGCGACCAGGTGAACAGGAACAGCAGCACGCGCCCGATAAGGCTGCCGAAGAAGGCGTCCACGGTCGCGTAAGCGTCCGGCCCGATGCTGATGGCCACCAGCCACCACGTGAGGAGCGCGAAGCCGACGGCGTTGCCGAAGCCGGTGATGCGATGCGCGATCGACATCATCATCGTCAGCATCGGCCGATAGATTTGCAGATGCGGGGAGAGCGGACGCTCCGCCTCTAGCTTATTTGTCATTGGTAATTAGCAGTGTTGCCCAGACGAGCTTTCTCAATAGCCCAGTCGCCGGGCAGGGGCAATCTCGCGGCCTGCTTCCTTTGGTCCACAGGGCAGTGACGCAGCGCTTGACGATCAATAACCGTACGGTTATGAATTGGCCATGCCTGCCGCCGCCAACAAGGTGTTCACCGCCCTGGCCGACCCGACCCGGCGCGCGATTTTCGAGCGGCTGGCGCGTAACGGCGAACTGACGGTGCGGGCGCTGACCGACAAGGCCGGGGTTTCTCAGCCGGCGGTGTCCAAGCATCTCGGCGTGCTCAAGCTTGCCGGCCTGGTGCACGACCGGCACCAGGGGCGGCAGACGCACTACCGCGTCCGGCCGAAGGGCCTCGCGCCTCTGATCGACTGGATGGGTTTCTATGCGGCCTTCTGGGAAGACCGGTTGGATCGTCTCGAGGATCTGCTGAAAAGGATGGAACAATGACTGCAAGTGAAACGCGTATGCCCAACACCGTTCGGCTGCACCGCGTCTTGGCGACGAAGCCCGAGAAGGTCTATCGCGCCTTCATCGAGGCCGATGCTTTGGCGAAATGGCTGCCGCCAAACGGTTTTGTCTGCACCGTTCATCGTTTCGACGGGAAAGTCGGCGGCACGTTCAAGATGTCATTCCGCAATTTCACGACCGGAATGAGCCATTCGTTCGGCGGTGAATTTCTGGAGTTCGTCCCCGGCGAGCGCTTGCGCTACACGGACACATTCGACGACCCCAATTTGCCGGGCGAGATGCAGGTGACGGTGACGCTCAAGGACGTCTCCGTGGGCACCGAGATCGATATCGTGCAGGAAGGCATCCCCGCCGCGATACCGGTGGAAGCGTGCTACCTCGGATGGCAGGAATCGCTGCGCAATCTCGCTCGCCTGGTCGAGCCCGAGATCAATCAATAGAGGAGCGCGGGCGACCTCGACGAAGGGCTAAGCCGGGGCGGCGATCTCGAAGCAGGCTTCGATGTCGTCCGCGAATTTGGACATGATCCAGGTGTGGCCGCCGTCCACGGACTCCCAGATATGCGAGCCCACGATATAGGCCACGCCACCCATCATCCCTTCAAAAGGGCCTTCCCAAGCCATCGGCTACTCCCCACAGCGTCCGAATCGTGGGGGTTAGGATGGGTCTCAAACCTTTGACAGAAGGTTTATTTTGGCCCCAAAGCGGCTTTGGCGGCCTTTTGCGCCTACTTGGTGACCACGCCGCAGGCAATCC
>NZ_LPWD01000156.1 GCF_001723295.1 Methyloceanibacter marginalis | reverse complement strand
ACGCCGACTCCATGCAGGTCTATCGCGAGCTTCGCGTCCTCACGGCGCGCCCCGACGCCGCCGACCTCGTGGCGATCCCTCATCGGCTCTACGGCACGGTCCCCGCGACGGAAGCCTATTCCGTGGGGCAGTGGCTGAGCGATGCCGCAGGCGCCATCGCCGAAGCCCGAACGGAAGGCCGCGTGCCGATCATCGTCGGCGGGACCGGGCTCTACTTCAAGACGCTCCTGGAAGGCTTGGCGCCCATCCCCGACATCCCCCGGGAGACCCGGGAGCTTTGGCGGGAGAGGGCGGGGACGCTTGCCGCCGGCGCGCTTCACCGTGAGCTCGCTGCCCGCGATGCCGTCATGGCCGCGCGGCTTCGCCCTTCCGATCGGCAGCGTATCGTCCGCGCCCTCGAAGTGATCGACGCCACGGGCGTTTCGCTCGCCGACTGGCAGGGCACCGCGGGCTCGCCCATTCTCAAGGACGATGCGGTGTTGAAGCTCGTCTCGCGCCGGAACGCGACGCGATCTATGCGGCGATCGATGCGCGCTTCGACCGCATGATCGAACAGGGAGCACTGGAGGAGGTCGAGGCACTGACGGCGCTGGGGCTCGACGGAAGCCTTCCCCTGACGCGCGCGCTCGGCGTCCGGGAGCTTGCCGCCCATCTGGCCGGAGCTCTTTCCCTGGAGGAGGCGGCAACCAAGGCCAAGACCGAGAGCCGGCGCTACGCCAAGCGGCAGATGACTTGGGCGAAGCGCTTCATGGCGGACTGGGAGTGGTTTCCCGATGCGGACAGGGCGGCAGAGACGGCCGTGCGCTGAGGCCTACACCGTGACTTGCGTGCCGATCTCCACCACCCGGTCCGTGGGCAGCTGGAAATAGCTCGACGCATCGTCGGCGTTATGGGCGAGGTACACGTAAAGCTGGTCCTGCCATTGCGGCATCCCTGAGCGCACGTCGGGCCTGACCGAGCGGCGTGACAGGAAGAACGACGTCGACATGATGTCGAACTGCCAGCCTTGCCGCCTGGCAATGGCAAGTGCTTTCGGGACGTTGGGCCGTTCCACGAAACCGAAATGCAAGGTGACGCGCATGAATTTGTCGCTCACCGTTTCCATCTGAACGCGGTTCTCCGTCTTCACCCGGGGAATGTCCTCGTTCTTGATGGTCAAGATCACATTGTGCTCGTGGAGCACCTTGTTGTGCTTGAGGTTATGCAACAGCGCCGTCGGCGCGAAGTCCGGATCGGCGGTCAGGAACACGGCCGTTCCCGGGACGATGTAAGGCGGCTTCTCCTCGAGATTCTTGATCAAGGGCTCGAACGGAACCTCCACCCGCCGCGTCTTCTGGGCGAGAAGCCGCGTGCCCCGGCGCCAGGTCGTCATGACGATCACCAGCATCACGCCGACGAGTACCGGCAGCCAGGCGCCCTCGAACAGGTTGAGCATGCTGGCCATGACGAAGGCCGTGTCGATGAAGATGAGCGGCACCATCACCGCGATCACCCAGATCAGCTTCCAGCGCCACAGCTTCCAGATCACGATGAAGCCGAGAATGCCCGCCACCCATTCGGTCGCCGCCACGGCAAGCACGTAGGCCGAAGCGAGCTCGCTCGAGGAGCGGAACATGAAGACGAGCAGCAGCACGCCGACGAGCAGCAGCCAGTTCACCCGCGGCATGTAGATCTGGCCGGCCTGGGATTCCGAGGTGTGACGCACCTCCATGCGCGGCAGCAGGCCAAGTGCATGCCTTGCCGGGTGATGGAGTAGGCGCCGGTGATGACCGCTTGGCTGGCGATGGCCGTCGCATGGTGGCGAGCGCCACCATGGGATAGAGGGCCCATTCGGGAAACAGCAGATAGAACGGGTTGGAGATCGTCTCGGGTTTCAGGAGTACGAGCGCGCCTTGGCCGAAATAGTTCAAGAGCAGCGCCGGAAGCACCAGATACAGCCACGCGGTTTGGATCGGCTTGCGCCCGAAATGGCCGAGATCGTTGTAAAGCGCCTCGGAGCCGGTCACCACCAGGAACACCGCGCCGAGCGTGACCAGCCCGATAATGCCGTGGGTCAGCAGGAACTCGATGCCGTAATAGGGATTGAGCGCATTGAGGATGCGCGGATTGGCGGCGATCTCCGCCGCGCCCGCGGCCGCGATCACCAGGAACCACACCGTGGTGATGGGCGCGAACAGGGCCGACACGCGCGCCGTGCCGTGGCTCTGCACCGAGAACAGCGCCACGAGAATGACCACGGTGATCGGCAGCACGTAAGGTTCGAAAGCGTCCGTCGCGACATTGAGCCCTTCCACCGCCGACAGCACCGACAGGGCAGGGGTGATCAGCGTGGAGCCGTAGAACATCGCCGCGCCGAGAATGCCGAGCGCGAGCACCAGCGGCGTGCGCTTGCCGACGGCGGTAAAGGCCAAGGCCGTCAGCGCCAGCGTGCCGCCTTCGCCGTTATTGTCCGCCCGCAGCAGGATCAGCACGTATTCAGCGCACGACGACGATCAGGGACCAGAAGATCAACGACAGCACGCCGTAGACGGCGGCTTGGGTGACGACGCCGTGCTCGCCGCCGGCCGCCAGCACCGCCACGCGCAGCGCGTAGAGCGGGCTCGTGCCGATATCGCCTAGACGACGCCAATGGA
>NZ_LPWD01000155.1 GCF_001723295.1 Methyloceanibacter marginalis | reverse complement strand
ATGCGGGATGCCGGTGCCGATCACCGCGGCCGCAAAGCTCGGAGCGCGCCGCCACGCGCAAGCGGCGGCGATCGTTGAAATAGGCGCCTTTGCCCTTTTCCGCGGTGAAAGTCTCGTCGGTGGCGGGATTGTAGACCATCCCGGCGACCAGTTCACCGTCGCGCTCGAGGGCGATCGAGACGGAGAAGATGGGAATGCCGTGAAGAAAATTCGTGGTGCCGTCGAGCGGGTCGACGATCCAGCGGTGTGTCGTGTCGGCGCCTTTGACCTCGCCGCGCTCCTCCATGAGGAGCCCATAGCCGGGCCGCGCGCGGGAGAGCTCGGTGAAGAGAATGTCCTCGGCGCGGTGATCGGCGGCGCTGACGAAGTTGGCCGGGCCTTTCAGCGAGACCTGAAGCTGCTCCACCTCGCCGAAATCGCGCGCCAGGCTGCGGCCGGCCTTGCGGGCGGCTCCAACCATGACGTTCATCAACGCGGATGCGGGCATTGCTGTGTTGCTCTCGCCGCGTGCGCGGGTTGCCGTCGTGACGCTACTCGGCGCGCTTGACGTAGGTGATCTCGTTGGTGTCGACGACCACGCGCTCGCCCGCCTCGACGAAAGGCGGCACCATGACGCGAACGCCGTTCTCCAACATAGCAGGCTTGTAGGACGAGGCGGCGGTTTGTCCCTTCACAACGGGATCGGCCTCGACCACAGCGAGGGTCACGTGGTCGGGAAGCGCGACGCCGATGGCGCGGCCTTCGTGGCTTTCGACCGTTACCTTCATGCCGTCTTGCAGAAAGGCGGCACGGTCCTCCAGAAGCTCGCGCGGGATCTGGATCTGGTCGTAGGTATCGGTGTCCATGAAGGTAAGCATGTCGCCTTCGGCATAAAGATATTGGTGGTCCTTCTGCTCCAGACGCACGCGCTCCACGGTCTCCGAGGCGCGGAAGCGCTCGTTCAGCTTCGTGCCGTCGATCAGATTTTTGAGTTCGACCTGCGCGTAGGCCGGGCCCTTTCCGGGTTTCACGGCCTGGGTCTTCACGGCAAGCCAGAGGCCGTTCTTGTGGGTGATCACGTTGCCGGGCCTGATCTCGTTGCCGTTGATTTTCATGGAGTCCCTTTTGGGATGCGTGGAGACGTCGCGCCTTTAAGACTTGGGGCCCCGCCACTGTCAAGGGCGGGCGGCGGCGGGTGCTCGGCGCGACCCGCTAATCGGTCAGGCGCCCCGACTCCCAGGCATCCACCTGGCGCTCGGCCTCCACACGCTCTTCCTTGCTGAGCTTGGCCAGCATGATGTCGAGGGAGAAGTCGCTGACCCCGGCTTGCCGTGCCAGCAAATGCCATTTGGCCGCCCTGACCGTATCGGGCTCGAAGACGACGCCGTTGGCGTAGAGCCGTGCCAGGCGATTCTGGGCCACGGGGTTGCCCTTCTCCGCCGCGATCCGGAAGAGCTGGGCCGCGCGTTTCTCGTCCTTGGCCACGCCTTCGCCCCTGAACAGCATGGTGGCGTATTCGACCTGGGCTGCCGAGAGGCCGCCCTCGGCCGCCTTGCCGGTCCATTCGGCGGCCTTTTCCTTGTCGATCGGAACGCCCCGGCCGAACTGGTAGAAGGCGCCGAGATCGTACTGGGCCTGCGGGTTGCCGCGTGCGGCGGCCTTCTCCATCCATTTGGCGGCCTTGGCCTCGTCGGCGGGGCGGCCGCGCCCATTCAGATAAAGAAGGGCGAGATTGTATTGCGCGGCGGGATTGCCCGCCTTGGCGGCATGCTCGAACAAGTCGCCGGCGATGCGGAGGTCCTTGCGCACGCCCTGGCCTTCGGCGACCAAAAGGCCAAGCGAGAACTGCGCGTTGGGATCGCCGAGGTCGGCGGCCTTGGCGTAGGCATCGGCCGCCTTGGCGTAATCCTGGGCCACGCCGAAGCCGCTCGCATAGATCTCGCCGATGAGCGTATAGGCCTCCTTGGATCCTGCCTCGGCCTCCTTCTCCGCAAGCTCGAGCGCCGTCAGATATTTGCCTTCGGCGTAAGCGGCATAGGATTCGCTTTCCTTGGCGTGGGCCTGACCCGTTCCCAGCAGGCAGGCGCTCACAGAGAAAAGGCAGGCGGCGACGATGCGTCTCACGCGGCTCTCCTCGCGCCGCGAATAGCCTTATCGATGTCGGTAATCATGCGAGCGCGGAATCGCTCTGCCAGATGGTGGGCGGCGGAGCAATGAAATCAGCTCCGAGGGCCGCAAGCTGCTCCGCATGGGCCACGGTCCCGACATTCCAGGCCACGCAGGGCACCACAAAAATTTCGGACCACCAAGCGACAAAATCCGTATACTGATCGAAATGATCGATAGTGCCTGCCTCCACACCGAAGGCGATATAGTCGGCGCCTGCCTCGGCGAGCGCCATCGCGCCGTGCCGGTCGAGGCCACAACCCACGCCGATATTCGCGCTTTCTCCAAGACGCGTACGGGCGCGGGCATAGAGATCGGGATCGGCGGGAATATGCACGCCGTCGGCGCCAAGATCCTCGGCGCGACGAGGTCGTTCTCGATCAGGCAGGCGACGCCCGCCCCTTGCACGAGATCGATCATGCGATCGGCTGGAACCTTTTCCGATGCCTGTCCGTTGTCGCACAGCAACACGCAAGCCGGGGCGACCTGCGCCAGGGCTTGGGTCAGTTGTGCGTCGAGCTTCGCAGTCAGTGGTGCCGGAACCTGCAGGTAGAGCCGGCATTGGGGCTTGGCGTCGGCCATGATCAGGGGGTTCCCACAGCGTTTGCGCGTCCGTCTCAAATCACACGCCTCGCGCCGCTGTCAAATTTGCGCAGTGCACAGTGAGAAGAGGGTTGTCGGCGGGTCGTTGAAGATTGAACATAGTGTCACCACATTGTCGCCAGGCTGCCGATCCACACATCGCTAGGCACCTTGACGATGAGTCGATGGCGTCGAGCGGGGAGGGCGAGCGCGATGAACCAGACTGATGCTCTTCAACGGTTTGATGCCGCGCTTGATGAGCTTGAGGGGCATCTCAAGCAGGTCCTCACCGAGGATGATGGGGAAGCCTCCATCCCGCTTCTCAAAGAGCAAATTCGATTTCTGATCGAGGAGCGGGACCAGCTGATGGACGATCTCGAAGCCGAGCGGCTCCGCATTCGCCGCCTCAAAGCCGCCAACGACGAGGTTTCCGGCCGGCTCGAGGTTGTGATGGGAACTCTCAAGGATATGATGCCGGCCATGCCGGGTTAGCTTTGCCAAGCTGGGGGCCTTCATGGGGCAGGTGAGTGTCACGCTGAACGGGCGAAATTATCGTCTGGAATGCAGCGAAGGCGAGGAGGCTCATCTCATCGCGCTCGCCGACTATCTCGGCACTCATGTCGATGAGATGCGGCGGAAGTTCGGCCAAGTGGGAGACGATCGCCTGATCCTTATGGCGTCTCTGGTCGTGGCGGACGAGCTGTGGGAGCTGCGGCGCGAGATCGACGATCTCAAAACGACGCTGGCCGGGGCCCGCCGGGACAAGTCCGCTGCCGATGAAAACGCCAAGAGCATCGAAGCGGACCTCACGGAGAAGATCGGCGAAGCGGCGGAGCGCCTCGAACTGATCAATGCCCGATTCGCCGGGGCTCGCTCCGGAGGCGCGGCGCAGCGCCGCTAGTCATTTGGACACAATTGTTTCTCTATAGTCTGCTGTTGGCGGGCTGCGGGGTGCGTTAGGAGCATTATTCCAGGGCCCTATAAGATTCTATGGGAGCTGACCCTGGCGGGGACCCTGGTCTTCGCTACTCGGCGCCCACCTACTTAATGTAGGGAGACCGGAATCTTACCTCCGACGGCCATCGCGGCCCTGCCAATCCCGCCTCGCTTGCGCCCAGCCCTCAGGCTGGCCGCAGGCGCCGCTATTCTGTATTGACCCCCGGATGATCCACTTACGAAAGCCGTGCGGCACCCCATGCGTCTTCTGTTCCTAGGTGACGTGGTGGGCCGGTCCGGGCGGGCGGCCCTGCTCGAGACCTTACCGAAATTGCGCGAGCGCTATGCGGCCGACTTCGTCG
>NZ_LPWD01000154.1 GCF_001723295.1 Methyloceanibacter marginalis | reverse complement strand
GCGACGTCTATTCGCCGGCCGAGTTGAAGACCATGCAGGAGGTCATCACCCTGGTGGTGTTCGCGGGGTTCACGGCGCTCTACTTCAATGAGCCGCTAAGTTGGATGCAGGGCGGGGGGTTTCTCTTGATCGCGCTGGGCGCCGCGCTCGTTTTCCACGGCCAGGGGTAAACGCGGCGCCGGAGAACGGTTCGGCCTACGGGACGGCGGATACCGTCCCGCGGCCGCCGCCAGTCAGAACCCTCTGAAAATATTGCCGCACGCCAGGATCACGTAGCCACGACGCGACCCAAAACCCGTGCTCGGTAATGAACGGGATCGGCACGAAGGCGCCGATGATCGCCAAAACGGCCAGGATAATCGAAACTACGAAGACGACGGTTGTCGGTGGTGACAGACTCATCTTCAGCCCTCCCTCTTGTTGACGAGCGGACTGTAATCGTTTTCTGTGAAAAAGCGAACGCATGACAGGGGCGGAAGCGTCACAAAACGGCCGTTCGCCGGGGACTCACAGCCGAGGATGAAGGAGACTTTGCGATGGCGCCGATGATGCGGCTGGTCCTTGGACTTGGTGTGCTTGTGCTCATTCTCGCGGCGGTCGCGCTGGGGCTGCCGGCGCATGTGACGGTGGCGCGGTCGGTGGGGATCAACGCCCCCGAATACGCGATTTATCCCTATCTCAACAATCTACGCCGGTTTCCGGAATGGTCGCCTTGGGCGGCCCGCGATCCCAGTATGAAGATGACATATTCCGGCCCGCCCGAAGGCAAGGGGGCCAAGGTCGAGTGGGAGAGCGAAGTGCCATCCGTCGGCGATGGCAGCTTGCAGATCGTCGAGACGGAGCAGTCCCGCAGCGTGGATCTCGCCGCGGATATCAACGGTCTCAACGGCGCGAGCTCCTATCAGCTCACCCCTGACGGGTCCGGCAGCAAGGTCACCTGGATCTTCCGCTATGAGACGGGGTCGAGCCCGATCAAGCGCTGGAAAGGCTGATGCTCGACGGCCTTGTCGGCGCCGAGTACGTGAAGGGTCTTCAAAGGCTCAAGGCGAAAGTGGAGGGCGATCGTGCTCCGACCGCGCGTCCCGTCATCGTGCCGCCGCAGGCTGTCGCCCCGGCTGCGCCTGAAGGCGGTGAGCCATCCGCCGGCGGGAATCGGTCGTTCCCGCGGCGCCGGCGCAAGGCGCGCAACAGCAGGCCGCACCGGCTCAGGCGGACACGCCGCCACCGCCGCCGCAGCGCTAGCAAACAACGAGATTAGAGCTTCCGCTGTTCTTCCGCAGGCTTGGGAGCGGCGTCGGGCTCGCCTTGGGTTGCCTGCATGATCAACTTCTCCAGCGGCCCGCACTGGAATTGTGCCGCTTCGCCGCCGAAGCGTTCCGCCTCGCTCGCGGCGAGATGGGGATCGATCACCCGGCGTCCGGTGACCTGGTAGACGCAGATCGCACCGTCCGCGGCCGTGAAGGTAATGCTGTCGCCGATGGTCACGTCGCTCAGGGCCACGTCGCCCTGCACCTGATCGCTCTTCGCCTTGCGGGTCTCGGCGCGTGCGGCACGGTCCGGCGCAGGCAAGACGGATTCAGCGACGCCGGCTGTCTCGCGGCGCATCGCAGCGCTCAGGCCGAGCCGGGGCACACTGCCCGATGGCGCGAGCGACATGCTCACGGAGAGATCCTCCCACGGCCAACGGGCCGGGGTCGATTGGTCGGCGAGGACTTGATTCCAGACGCTCTGGCGCAGCGCTTGCGCGAGCCCGTCCTCGCCGAGCGAGGGCAGGACGCTCGCCAGCTGGACGCCGCCAACCACAAGACCAACGGCACCAACGGCTCCTAACCACGCCTTGCGCGTCCCGCGCTGGCGAAGAGATAGGAGGAGGAGCTGCACCGACCCCCGTAACGGCATCAGATCCTCCTCCCGATCCGCCGCGGGGAGGCATTGTCGCGGCGGTAGTGGCGCCGCATGAGCAGCGTCACTGAGCTTAGGAAGATGAGCAAAAAGACGAACATTGCGATTTGTCCTGTCTTACCGTTCCAGGCCGATGGCTCGACGCCTGAGACTTTCACTGTCTCCTGCGCCACGCCCCCTGCCGCGGTGCGTGCCGGCGCCGGATCGGGATTTCCGAGTGCGGTGTCGGCTCGCGGCGGTGGTGCCGGAATCGGTTCAGCTGCTGCAACCAGCGTCCCGGCGCCTCTCGGAAGAGGTTGCGGTGCGGCGGTCGCCTGAGCGTTCCGGCTGGGCGTCCGTAGACCTTAGCATAGACCCGGCCGTCTGGAAGATTCAGGCGGAGCTTCGTGGTGGTAACAACTTTGCCATCGGGGCGGGAATCCACGGAATCCCAGGCCGCCAAGTCTGTCTGGCTCGAAACAAGACCATGCCGGAGGGTCACCCGGTCGATGGCATCATCGAAGGGTTTCGGGCCGATCGAGCCGAATCGTGTGGCTTCGAGCGCGCCAACAGGCTCGGTTCGCGCCAGGAAGCTGAAAACGGAGATGACGGCCGCGATCACGGCAAGAGCGGGCAAGACCGCCAGGGGCTTAAGAAAGCCTGGAGCAACAGATCGCAATGTCATCGACTGCCCTCGGTGCTCGGCACGAGCGGCAATGCAGCACGCCAATGGGGCACGGGCGTAACCGTAATGTGGCCCGGGGCCCAGTGTCCCCGCCATATGTGTGGCCGGAATGGGGAGGGGATCGGCGGAACCTGCAACCGGATCGAGGCGTTACGGGCTTGCGTCAACAACAACTTATTGGTGACAGCCGCCCGGCCCCCTGGGCGGCTTTAATCCCGCTCATCCATTTCAGGAGGACCCACCCATGTCGAAAATGAAGAACCTCGAGGACCTGTTCCTGCATCACCTCAAGGACGTGTACTACGCTGAGAAGCAGATCCTGAAGGCGTTGCCGAAGATGGCCAAGAAGACCGATTCCGACAAGCTGCAGAAGGCCTTCGACGACCATCTGAAGGAGACCGAGGGCCAGGTCGAGCGCCTCGAGCAGGTGTTCGAGATCTTCGGCCAGAAGGCGAAGGGCGAGACCTGCCCGGCGATCGAGGGCATCATCAAAGAAGGCGAGGAAGGCATCAAGGACTCCGACGATCCGGACGTCCGCGACGCCGCGATGATCGCCGACGCCCAAGCGGTGGAGCATTACGAGATCACCCGCTACGGCACGCTGATCGCCTGGGCCAAGCAGCTCGGCAAGAACAACGCCGCGAAGCTCCTCCAGGAGACGCTGGACCAGGAGTACAACGCCGACAGGCTTCTTTCCAAGCTCGCCGAGGGCCAGCTCAACAAGGAAGCGGCCTAGATTTCCGGACTATCCGGAGGTTTTTGCCTAAGAACAACGCAGCGTCGGGCCTTGCTCGCCGCTGCGTCTTTTTATGCACGGTCATATTGTGCATTGCACTTGCGGGGCAAAGCACGCCCGCATAGGGTTGCCCCGATTTTTCCCGCAGTCCTCGCATTTTTTCAGGAGTTCTCCATGGGACTGGTCTCCCGCACGCTTGAACGGGTCAAGCCCTCGCCGACGATGGCCATCACGAACAAGGCGCGCGAAATGAAAGCCGCCGGTTTCGATGTCATTGGTCTAGGCGCCGGCGAGCCCGACTTCGACACGCCCGACAACATCAAGCAGGCCGCCATCGAGGCCATTAAGCGCGGCGAGACCAAATACACCGCCGTGGACGGTATCCCCGAGCTCAAGCAGGCCATCGCTGAGAAATTCGCCCGCGAGAACGGGCTCGACTACAAGCCGGCCGAGATCACCGTGGGCTCGGGCGGCAAGCACGTGCTCTACAACGCGCTGCTCGCGACGCTCGACCCCGGCGACGAGGTAATCATCCCGTCGCCCTATTGGGTGAGCTATCCCGATATCGTGCTGTTGGCGGGCGCAGAGCCTGTGATCGTCGAGACCACGCTCGACGAGAACTTCAAGCTCACGCCGGAAGCGCTCGAAAAGACCATTACGCCCAAGACCAAGTGGTTCATCTTCAACTCGCCGTCGAACCCGACCGGCGCCGCCTATACGCGCGATGAGATCAAGGCGCTGACCGACGTGTTGCTTCGCCACGAGCGCGTCTGGGTGCTCACGGACGACATCTACGAGCATCTCGTCTATGACGGCTTCGAGTTTTCCACGCCGGTGCAAGTCGAACCCAAGCTGAAAGAGCGGGCGTTGACGCTGAACGGCGTGTCCAAGGCCTATTCGATGACCGGCTGGCGCATCGGCTATGCGGGCGCGCCGGCGGAGCTCATCAAGGCGATCGGCAAGCTCCAGTCGCAGTCGACCTCCAACCCGTGCTCCATCAGCCAATGGGCCGCGCTCGAGGCGTTGCGCGGGCCGCAGGACTTCTTGAAGGACTGGGTGAAGTCGTTCCAGGAGCGGCGCGACCTCGTGGTCTCCATGCTCAATCAGGCGAACGGCTTGAGCTGCCCGACCCCGGAAGGCGCGTTCTACGTTTATCCCTCCTGCGCGGGCACGATCGGCAAGAAGACGCCGAAGGGCGACACGATCAACAGTGACGAGGACTTCGCCACGCTGCTCCTTCAAGAAGAGGGGGTCGCGGTGGTTCACGGCGAGGCGTTCGGCCTTTCGCCTTTCTTCCGTATCTCCTACGCGACCAGCATGGAGGCGCTGGAAGAGGCGTGCCGCCGCATCCAGCGCTTTTGCGCCAGCTTGAGCTAGGCGCGGTCTATAATGGGTGCGCAGGAATCAGAGGGCGAGAGTATGAAATTCTCGAAGCTCAGCACGGCGAACCAGATCGAGGGCAAGATCATGGAGATCCGCAAGGGTGCCGTGACCGCCATCGTCTATGTTCAGATTACCGGCGACACCATGGTCGAGGTGAGCGTCACCATCGCGTCGCTCGAGACGCTCGGTCTGTTCGAAGGCAAATCGGTGACGCTGATCATCAATCCCGTCGACATCATGATCGGCTGCGAGTAGCAGTCGCGGCCCGGCCTTGGAGGCGGGGTCCTAACAGACCCACCCTCGAGGATTTATGGACACACGCGCAACAGACGACCCACGAAGCGCGATCGACCGCTCCTCCCGCGTCATCGTCTGGCGGACGGCCGTGCAATTGGCTATGCGGAATACGGCAGCACGGATGGCCTACCCGTCATCGCGCTGCACGGCACGCCAGGCTCGCGCTACATGTTCGCGCTGACTGACGAAGGCGCGCGGGCGCGGGGCCTGCGCATCATCGCGCCGGAGCGTCCGGGCTACGGGCTTTCGGACGTGCATCACTTCGATACGCTGGCCGAGACGGCCTGCGACGTGCGGGCGCTCGCCGATGCGCTCGAGCTCGACCGCTTCGTGTTGCTCGGCGTCTCGGGCGGCGGGCCGCATGCGGTCGCCGCGGCGGCGCTGCTCAAGAGTCGCGTCATGCGCATGGTGCTGATTGCGCCCGTGGGGCCGGTTGCCGCCAGCGAGCATATCCGCATGTCGCATCTGCACCATTTCATCTTCTCGCGCATGGCGCCGTCCCATCACGCGGCCGGCGCCTTTTTCCTGGGACTTCGGACGATGATCGACTGGGCGCCCGGTGCCGCCTATCAGCTTCTGATGCAGCGCGTGACAGCGTCGGACCACGAGGCGCTGCTTCGCCCGGAGGTCAGGGACAATCTTCAGGCGACGCTGCGCGAGGGCTTGCGCAGGTCCATCGACGGGCCGCTTCAGGATTTGCGGCTGTATTGCGGGCCGTGGGATTTGCCGCTCGGCGAGATCGACGTTCCCACGGTCATGTGGCAAGGCAGCGCGGACACCATTGTCCCACCGGATGCCGCTTATCACCTCGCGGGCGCGCTCCACAATTGCCGGCTCGAGGTCGTCGAGGGCGCCGGGCATTATTGGGTATTCGGCGAATTCGATCGCGTGCTCGATACGGTGCGCGCCAGTTGGCCTTAAGCGCATGACGCCGGCCTTCACCCATTGCGCGATGCACGTGACGGATCTCGATAAGTCCATCGGCTTCTACGAGAGCTATTGCGGCATGACCATCGTCAAGGAACACGGCGAGGGCGACAAGCGCGTTGTGTGGCTCGCAAGCCCCGGCGCGGAACAGAGCTTCGTCCTCGTGCTGCTCGGCGGCGGGCCGAAGCGCGATCAAGATGCGGACGACATGACCCATTACGGCTTCGGCGTGCCGACGCGCGCGGACGTGGACAGGATTGCCGCGCAAGCCAAAGAGGATGGGTTGCTGCATTGGGAGCCGCGCGATTACGCGCCACCCACCGGGTATCTCTGTGGGGTCAAGGACCCGACCGGCTACATCGTCGAGTTTTCCTACGGACAGCCGCTCGGCCCTCACGGCGAGGACACTTAGGGCGCCTGCCTAAAACTTGCTGTAGGTCCGGCAGCAGCAATCCTTCAGCCCATCGCTGCGGAAGTTGCACACGAGCTTCTCTTCCGCGTTCTGACAGGCTTGCGGCGGCGCACCTGCGTCCATGCCGGTACGGCAGCTTTGGGTGTAGGGGATGCAATGGCCGCCGAGCAGCTCGGCGTTTGCCGGGCAACTCGTGGCGGTGGCGCTCGGCGCCGCACCGGCGCCGGTGTCGCCGGAAGCGGGCGGCAGGGCGTCCGGATCGTCGTCATCGCCGCCGCCGAACCAGCCGCCGCCTGAGCTTGTGCCTGAACTGTCCGAACCGCTGCCCGGCACCTTGATGTTCTTGCCGCGCCGTATGGCGCCGGATTCCCGCTTGCAGGTGTAGCCCCCTCCGAAGTCGCCGCAGACGATTTTGGCGTCTTGGACCGGCGACCGGTCATGGGAGGGCGTCGGTGGCGTGAAGGCGAACGCGCCGCCCCCCACGAGCGCAGAGGACACCGAGGTCAGAGCCAATAGCAGCAAACCGGAAACGAAACGCATGGAACCCCCGTCGCGATGAGGGCGCCACCATACTGGCTTGGAGCCAGGATCAGAAGACCCGACGCGCATGCGCGTCGAATCGCGGCTCTTGCCAGAGGGCGCGTCCCTTGACACGATGGGTTCCTAAAGGCTCGCAAGAGGGAAAAAGGGGCCGAAATCAAAGGGCCCACCTTGCGCGGCGTGCCAAGGGAGGAGAGCATGGGCCAAGCGCAGGGCCAACCAGCCCGCAGCGCCCGCTGCATCGCACTGGTTGGTCCCTATCTCAGCGGTAAGACGACACTCTTAGAATCCATTCTGGCGCGGACCGGCGCCGTCAAGCGGCAGGGCACTGTCACCGCCAAGAACACGGTGGGTGACGCCTCCGACGAGGCCCGCCATCACGGCATGAGCGTCGAGCTCAACGTGGCCACGGTCGATTTTCTCGACGACTCCTTCACCTTTCTCGATTGTCCAGGGTCCATCGAATTTCAGGCGGACGCGGCCAACGTGCTGACCGCCTGCGACGCGGCCGTCGTGGTGTGCGAGCCGGACGAGAAGAAGGTTCCGGCGCTTCAGCTCATCCTCAAGCAGCTCGAGGACCGGGGCATTCCGCACTTCCTGTTCCTGAACAAGATCGACAAAGCGGACACGCGGGTGCGCGACATCGTGCCGATGTTGCAGCCGGCTTCGGCCGTACCTTTAGTGCTGCGCCAAGTGCCCATCTGGGAGAAGGACATCGTCTCGGGCTTCATCGATCTGGCGCTCGAGCGCGCCCATGTCTATCGCGAGCATGCGCCCTCCGAGGTGATCGAAATGCCGCGAGCGCTTGCCGAGCGCGAGCAGGAGGCGCGGTTCTCCATGCTGGAGCAGTTGGCCGACTACGACGACGAGTTGATGGAACAGCTGCTGGAGGACGTCGAGCCGCCGCGCGACAAGGTGTTCGACGATCTCGCCACGGAGCTGCGCGAGGGGGTGATCTGTCCCGTGCTGTTCGGCTCGGCGGAGAACGGCAACGGCATCTTGCGGCTGCTGAAAGCGCTGCGTCACGAAGCGCCCTTCGTTCAGAGCACGGCGGCGCGAATTGGTGCGGACGGTGCGTCGTCCTGCGCCTATGTGATGAAGACGTTCCACACGGCGCATGCAGGCAAGCTGTCGCTCGCCCGCGTTCTCGCCGGCACGTTTGCGGACGGCGATTCCGTTTTCGGCGGCGAAAGTGAGGAGCGCATCGCCGGCGTGTTCGCCCTGCTCGGGCAGGAACCGGTGAAGCGCGATGCCGCCCAGCCGGGAGACACGGTGGCCTTTGGCCGGCTGGAAAGCGTCCGGACAGGCGCCACGCTGTCCACCGAGAAGGGCGCCTCGCTGAAGATCGAGCCCGGCGAGATCGCGGAGCCCGTGTTCGGACTCGCGATCGAAGCCAAGGAGAAGAAGGACGACGTGAAGCTCACCGCCGGGCTCGCCAAGATCATCGAGGAAGATCCGTCGCTCTCCATCAGCCACGACCAGGATATGGGTCAGATGGTGCTGTGGGGGCAGGGCGAGATGCATTTGCGCGTGGCCTTGGAGCGGCTGATCCGCAAATACGGCGTCGCCGCGTCCACTCATCCCCGGCAGATCCCCTACAAGGAGACCATCCGGAAATCGACGGAAGTGCGCGGACGCCACAAGAAGCAGTCTGGCGGCCACGGCCAGTTCGGCGACGTGGTGGTGACGATCGGCCCCTTGGCGCGCGGACAGGGCTTCGAGTTCTCCGACAAGATCACCGGCGGCGTCGTGCCCAAGAACTACATCCCCTCGGTGGAAATCGGCGTGCGCGACTATCTTCACACCGGGCCGTTGGGCTTCCCCGTGGTGGATGTCGCCGTCTGCCTGATCGACGGCTCCTATCATTCGGTCGACTCATCGGACATGGCGTTCCGCCAGGCTGGGCGCCTGGCTATGTCGGAGGGCATGCCCCAGTGCCAGCCCGTGCTGCTGGAGCCGGTCATGGCGGTGGAGATCGCCGTCCCTTCCGAGGCCACGGCGCGGATCAACTCCATCGTCTCCTCCCATCGCGGGCAGATCCTGGGTTTCGATGCGCGGCCCGGCTGGCCTGGATGGGACGTGGTTCAGGCCCATATTCCCGAGGCCGAGATCCAGAACCTGATCGTGGAGCTGCGCTCGGCCACGGCGGGCGTGGGCACGTTCCACGCCGAGCTGGACCATTTGGCCGAGCTTGTCGGCAAGGCGGCGGACCAGGTTTTGGCCCATCGCGGCGACAAGGCGGCCTGAGGGGATAGGGCTCCTCCTGCCACAAAGTGGCGCGGAGCCCTTGCCCCGCCCCCTCTGGCCCGGTAGACGATTGGGCAAAAATAAGACTTTCGTCTAATGGACCGTTCAGCTTCACAGAGGTGTTCCGATGACCGTATTTCCGCAGCTCGTAATTCCTGAGACCCTTGCCGCCGGCCCCGGGCCGGGGAACACCGATCCGCGCGTGCTCGAGCGT
>NZ_LPWD01000153.1 GCF_001723295.1 Methyloceanibacter marginalis | reverse complement strand
CCGTGGTGTGGGGACTTCGCATGCTCAGCCGCGCGCGATCCAGACGATGAGCACGCCGGCCGCGACGGCCAGGGTGCCGGCGAGACGCAAGGAGGACTCAGGGGTCTCGGAGGCGGCTTCCAGCAGCCTGCGCCCCATGCGCGGCGCAAGCGCCCAGAGCAGGCCCTCGATCACCAGTACGAGGCCGATTGCGACGGCGAGATCGTCCATGCCGTCCGCTTAGACCTAGGCGACGGGGTGACCGGGGTCACGCCGTCGACATCGCCTGCATCGGCTTCCCTGTCCTGCGCACCGGAGTCGGCTTCCTCGTCTGCCGGAGCCGCATCCAAGGCGTTATTGCCCAACTCCTCGGCTTCCGCGCCGGTACGATCTCGGGCAAGTCCGGCACGCCTTCCGGGACCTCGATCACAGCACCTTCAGCGATGCCGCCGGCGGAGTCGTTGAAGTACTGGAAGAACTGCGACGTGGGGCTCAGCAGCAACCTGGTGTCGTCGGACTGCAGCGCGCTCTGGTAAGCCTGCATGGAGCGGTAGAAGGCGAAGAAGTCTGGGTCCTTGCCAAAGGCCTGGGCGAAGACGCGGTTCTTCTCCGCATCGCCGTCACCACGGATGCGCTCCGATTCGCCGGTCGCCTCGGCCTTGAGGACCGTGACCTGGCGATCGGCCGTGGCGCGGATGCGCCGGGAGGCTTCCTCACCTTGCGCCCTGATCTCGGCGGCTTCACGCTGCCGCTCGGTCTGCATGCGGCGGAAGATGGCGAGACTGTTTGCTTCCGGCAGATCGGCCCGCTTGATGCGGACGTCCAAAACGTTGACGCCAATCCCTTTGGCCTCGGCGTTGACCTGCTCGGTAATCCTCTGCATGAGCGCGTTCCGCTCGTCGCGGACCACGGCTTCGAAGCTCGAAGAGCCGAGCACACGACGCAACGATGCCTCGAGGAAGGCGCCGAGTTGCGAGCGGGCGATTCTCTCGTCGCTCACTGTCTGGTAAAAAAGCAGCGGATCGGTGATGCGCCAGCGTGCGAAGGCATCGACCACGAGCCGCTTCTGATCGGAGGCAATGACCTCCTGAGGTGCGGAGTCGAGATCGAGCAGCCGCTTGTCGAAGTAGCTGACGTTCTGAATGAACGGGATCTTGAAGTTCAGACCCGGCGTTGTGATGAGCCGCTTGGGCTTACCAAATTCGAGAACCAGAGCCTGCTGCGTTTGATACACGGTGAAGAGTGTCAGATAGGCCGTCACTGCCAGAAGGCCAAAGACGACGAGAACCACGGTGAGAGCGGTGCGTCCCATTACTGACCTCCCCCTTGCGTCGCCGACGGGGCCGGGGTCGAGCGCCGTTTCTGCAATTCAGATAAAGGCAAATACGGCACCACGCCGGAGCCGCTGCCCTTGTCGTCGATGATGATCTTGTCGGTGTTGGACAGCACCTCCTGCATCGTATCGATGAAAATGCGCCGGCGCGTCACATCGGGCGCTTTCTGATATTCCTCCAGCACGTTCTCGAAACGGTCCGCCTCACCCTTGGCCTCGGCGATCACGCGGTCGCGATAGCCCTGGGCGGCTTGCAAGATGCGCTCGGACTCACCGCGGGCTTCCGGAACCACCCGGTTGGCATAGGTCTGCGCCTCGTTCTGCAAACGCTCCTGATCGGCGCGCGCGGCTTGCACGTCGCGGAATGCGTCGATGACTTGCGACGGCGGATCGACCTTCTGAAGCTGGACCTGGACGATGCGGATACCCGCGCCGTAGCCGTCAAGGATGCGCTGAATGAGCTGCTGCACACTCGCTTCCGTCTCGGCGCGGGCCGCGGTCAGGATCGGCTCAATGTCGCTCTCGCCGACAATCTCGCGCATGGCGCTTTCGGCCACGTCCTTCACGGTGCCTTGGGGATTTTGAATGTTGAAGAGATAGTCCGGCGCGTTGCTGATCTGCCAGAGCACCACGAAATCGATATCGACGATGTTCTCGTCGCCGGTGAGCATCAGGCTCTCCTCAGGCACATCGCGGACGCCTGCGGCGAGCTCCCGGTCGGAGGCCCCGCGCATGCCGATCTCGATGCGATTGATGCGCGTGACCTTGGGCAGTTCCACCACCTCGATCGGATAAGGCAGGCGGAAGTTCAGGCCGGGCGGGAGCTGGCGAATATACTCGCCGAAGCGGAGCACGATGCCGAGCTCGTCGGGGTTCACGCGAACGGTAAAGCCGAAAAAGCCGATGACCAGAAGGACCACAGCGGCGATCAGCGCCGCCAGCGGCCCGCCCATGCGGCCGCCGGGCATCGCCTGGCGCAGCCGGTCTTGGCTTCGGCGCAAAATCTCTTCCAGATCAGGCTGCTGGCCAGGGCCGCCGGGCCGCGGACCCCAGGGTCCGCCATTGCCGCCGCCTTTAAAACCGCCGCCGCCTCCGCTCTGATTGCTCCAAGGCATGATGTCTATCGTCCTGATTTCGTGTGGGGGTCGCGCGTGGAACCGACCTTTTGCGATGCGCCGCTCGCAGGGAAGAGTAGGCGCACCAAAATGGCGGTACCGCGACAAGAGTCCCGGGGGTTATAGGCCAGTCACAAGGGCCACGCAATGCGGGCTCCCCCTAGGGTGGAGACCCTCAGCGTGACGGCGCGGCGACGCGTTCCAGGATCACGAAGCTAAAATCGTGGTCGTCGTGGGGGCCCGCTTCGTGCCGCTCGCGAAAGACTTCGCGCCATTCGCTTGGGTCGAGCTCGGGGAACCAGGTATCGGCGTCCGGGGCGGCATGCACCTCGGTCAGATAGATGCGGCCGGTCTGCGGCAAGACCTCGCGGAACACGTCCTCGCCGCCGATCACCATGATCTCGTTCGACCCGGTCCGTGCGCACGAGGCCCGCGCGGCCTCAAGCCCCTCCTCCAGGCTGTGGGCCATCACGGCGGACGGGGCGACGAAGCCTTCATCGCGGGTCAGCACGATGTTCAGCCGTCCGTCGAGTACGCGCGGCAGCGACTTGAAGGTGCGCCGGCCCATGAGCACGGGATGGCCCATGGTCACTTTGCGGAAGAACTTCATGTCGGAGCGGATATGCCAGGGCAGATCGCCGCCGCGGCCGATGGCGCGGTTCTCGCCCATGGCCACGACCAGCGCGATGACGGGGTCCTTATTCGGCATGGTTCGAGGCCCGGCCGTCATCCTGAGGTGCGAGGGCGAAGCCCGAGCCTCGAAGGACGGCCGGGCACCTCACCATGACGATTCATACCGCTACCTCGGCGCGGATCGCCGGATGCGGGTCATAGCCGACCAGCGCGAAGTCCTCATAGACGAAGTCGAACAGCGACTTGACCTCGGGATTAATCTGAGGCGCGGCAGCGCACGCGGGCTTCGCGACAGTTGCTCGTCGGCCTGTTCCACATGGTTCAGGTAGAGATGCACGTCACCGAAGGTGTGCACGAAGTCGCCGGGCTCGAGCCCCGTGACCTGCGCCACCATCTGGGTGAGGAGCGCATAAGAGGCGATGTTGAACGGCACACCGAGAAACACGTCCGCCGAGCGCTGATAAAGCTGACAGGAGAGCTTGCCGCCGCCCACGTAGAACTGGAACAGGCAATGGCAAGGCGGCAAGGCCATGTTCGGGATCTCGCCCACGTTCCAGGCGCTCACGATGTGGCGTCGCGAATCGGGGTCGCGCCTGATCCCTTCGACCAGCGCCGTGATCTGATCGACGGTCTCGCCAGAGGCGGTGGGCCAGGACCGCCACTGCTTGCCGTAGACGGGCCCGAGATCGCCTTCCTCGTCCGCCCATTCGTCCCAGATGCGCACGCCATGCTCCTGGAGATAGCGGACATTGGTCGAGCCTTGCAGGAACCAGAGAAGCTCGTGAACGATCGACTTCACGTGCAGCTTCTTGGTGGTCATGAGCGGAAAACCCTCGCTCAGATCGAAGCGCATCTGAGCCCCGAACAGACTCAGCGTCCCGGTGCCGGTGCGGTCCTCCTTGCGAAGCCCCTCATGACGAATTTGGGCCAGAAGATCGAGATATTGGCGCAATCGGTGTCTTTCCCTATGCTCCGGGGAAACCCACATATCGGAGACGGCCAGGCCGCGACTCGCCAGGGCCTGTCTGTCGATAGACCCTGCGAATGGAGCATTCAATGCGTCTCATGCCAATTGTCCTCGCCCTCGGTTTTAGCCTCGGTTTCGCCACCCCGGCCGCGGCGTATGTCGACATCGAAACGGTGCGCGCCATGGCCTTCGACCGGGGCATCGTGAGAATTGACGAAATCGAGCTGCACCGGAAAAGAGGCGTCTGGGAGGTCGAGGGCGAAGACGCCTACGGACACGATATCGAGATGAAGGTCGACGCGTTAACCGGCCGCATCATCAAGATGGAGCGGGACTGAGATCCCGCGCGTCCCCGCAAACCCCTGGAACCGCGACTGATTCGCGCGGTCTCGCCTGGGGGTTATCGAACCATCAATCTTTTTTTTGCCGCCGCAACAGCCTATATATGAAGGGCTGGTGCAAACCAGCTATGGCGATAAACGGGCGACGTAATAAGCCACTCGGACCCGGGGGCAGTACCCGGCGCCTCCACCAGGTTTCAGTTTCGCGTACGAATTCGCGAGGGACATGATGCGAACTGGAACGTGGCGGGGGCGAAACAGGCTCGACGAGGGTGTAAAGGTCGTACTTTTGCTCGGCATGGTATCCGCCGTTATCGGGCCAAACCAAATAGTTGCCAACGACAACTATGCGGAGGCACGTCTCGCTGCGTAGTCAGCGCGATAGCCTAAATTTCAAGCCCTAACCTCCTCGCAGGGGTTAGGCGCGGTTTCGGAGGGCACCGGGCAACAGAAGCCCTCCACTTTATTGACGGGGTGACTGCCTACGTCGCGGAATTTGGACCGGCGCCGCTCATGGCAGACGACGAACTCAGGTACGACCTTCTCACTCAGACCGCCCTGCGCGGCGTGGTTCGTGACGTGCTGACCCAAGTCCAGCGCGACGGGCTCCCCGGCGAGCACCATCTCTACATCGCCTTCGATACGGTCGCCGACGGCGTCTCCATCTCCAAGCGGCTCAAGGAGCAGTATCCGGAGGAGATGACCATCGTCCTCCAGTATCAGTTCTGGGACCTGGCGGTGACGGACGAGCGCTTCGAGGTGAAGCTCTCCTTCTCCAACGTGCCGGAGCGGCTGGTGGTGCCCTTCGCCGCGGTGAAGGCGTTCTACGATCCGTCCGCGCAGTTCGGCCTCCAATTCGGCAAGCCGGGCGCGGCCAACGACTCCGCGCGCCAGCACATGGCCTCCGCGCTCCCCGATCTCGTCGGCGAGCAGCCCGAGGAGACGCGTGAACCCGCGGCGGAGGAAACCGCCGAGGTACCTCATGCGGAGGTGGTCATGTCGCG
>NZ_LPWD01000152.1 GCF_001723295.1 Methyloceanibacter marginalis | reverse complement strand
GCGCGCATCCAGGCGCCGACCTCGACGAAGACGGCGCCCTGCTCCTCTGCGAAGGCGTGGGAGGGCGGCAGGCGTGTCGGGCGGAAATCCGCCCCGCGATGATGACCGGCAAGCGCGGCGATCGAGACGGGCGTGTACGGCGGACGGAAGGTGGTGGTGCCCACGGCACCCACATAGCGGCCGGTCTGCGCGGCAATCAGCGCGGCGGCGTTCAGGTTCGACGTCTTGCCCTGGTCGGTGGCCATGCCGAGCGTGGTGTAACGCTTGACGTGCTCGGGAACGCGGAAGCCTTCGCGGGTCGCGAGCTTCACGTCGGAGGCCGCCACGTCGTTCTGAAAATCGACGAAGACCTTGCCGCGGCTCTTCTCCACTTGCCAGGTGGCGTCGCGGGGACCGCCTCCTCTTTTGGCGCGGGACGGCGAAGCGCCGAGGGAGAGAAGCCGCAATCACGCGCAGCATCGGCACCCGCCGCCTCCCCGCTCGCCAGACAGGCAGCCAGCGAAACCTTGCCGGACGCCGCGCCGGCCACGCGCATGCCGGGCGGCAGATCGCCAGGCACAAGGCAAGACAGCGTATGGTCCCAGACCGGCTTGCCGTTGAGATGGGTGGTGAGATTCAGCGCCGGGTTCCAGCCGCCGGACATGGCGAGCACGTCGCAATCGAATTGTTCCGTGGCGCCTTTCGCGTCGTTGACCAGGACCGACTTGATGCCGTGCGCGCCACGCACGCTGCCGATCGAGGCCGCTGCAAAATACGGCGCGCGCGCCGCCTCGGCGATAGCCTGCACGGCCTCGGACGGTTCGCGGCGCGCATCGACCAGAGCATTCACCGCGATGCCGGCGTCGGCGAGATCGGCCGCGGTGCGGAAGGCGTCGTCATTGTCGCCAAAGACGACCGCGTGACGGCCGGGGGCGGCGCCGAACCGGTTCACGTAAGTGCGCACGGCGCCCGCCAACATGACGCCGGGGCGGTCGTTGTCGCCAAAAAGGATGGGCCGCTCGAAGGCGCCGGCGCACAGAACGGCACGCTTGGCCACGATGCGCCACAGGCGCTGGCGCGGCTCATGCGCCGGCGGCACGGGCAAATGATCGTTGACCCGCTCGAGCGCGGCGTAGGTGCCGCCGTCATAGACGCGAACACGGAGGTGCGGCGCAGGATCCGGCAATCGGGCAGGCTTTCGAGCTCCGCTTCCGCGGCCGCCACCCATTCATGGGCCGGCCTGCCATCGATCTGGTCGCGCTCGGCCAGAAGGCGGCCGCCGAGACGGAAGTCTTCGTCGCAGAGAATGACGCGGGCGCCCGCCTTGGCGGCGGACAACGCGGCGGAGAGGCCGGCCGCGCCGCCGCCGATGACCAGCACGTCGCAGAAGGCATTCGACTTTTCATAGTGGTCTGGGTCGGCGGCCGATGCGGCGCGTCCGAGACCGGCGGCCCGGCGGATCATGGGCTCGTAGACCTTCTCCCAGAAGGAGGCGGGCCACATGAAGGTTTTGTAGTAGAAGCCCGCGCCGAAAATGGGCGAAGCGAGCTGGTTCACCGAGAGAAGATCGTATTTGAGGGACGGCCAGCGATTTTGGCTCGCGGCGTTCAGCCCATCATAGAGTTCGACCGTGGTGGCGCGGGTGTTGGGCTCACGGCGCGCATTCGTGCGCAATTCGACAAGCGCGTTCGGCTCCTCGGAGCCAGCCGTGAGAATGCCGCGCGGACGGTGATACTTGAACGAGCGGGCGACGAGGCGCACGCCGTTGGCAAGGAGCGCCGAGGCCAGCGTGTCGCCGGGATGGCCGGTGAGCCGCGTGCCGTCGAAGTTGAAGCCGACGACCTTCTTGCGGTCGACGAGACCCTTGTCGCGCAGGCGATTGACTTGGGGCGGGGCCATGTCAGCGCCCCTTCTCGGCGAAGGCGACATCGGTGATCTCGTGGGTGCGCGGTATCGCG
>NZ_LPWD01000151.1 GCF_001723295.1 Methyloceanibacter marginalis | reverse complement strand
CGGACCTCCCCGCAAGGGGGAGGTAGCAAAGAGCGCCGGCCGTGACGAAAGAGAGGAACGCCTCTCAACGATGCGGACAGCCGGGCCAGCAGCAGGGGCGCCGCTTCCCGTCTTGGAGGTTCTCGCAGCCCCAGGCGATCCGGCGCGTTCTGGTCTCCGCCTTCTTGGCCGACGAGATCCAGCAGATCCACTCGTTGCGCGCGAGCGGCGTGATGTCCTCCCATGTCGCCAGCGCCTTGGCGTTGGCGATCAGGGCCTTTTTCAGGTCCGCGGGCAGGTCATGGACCACGCCGCCTGAGATCTTTTTTGCGCTCTGAACCGTCATTCCGTCCGTTCTACGATCGCTGTCCTCGCCGCGAAATACCGAGCGAACGTGACGCTTTTGCGGACGATCGGGAGGGGCACCAGGTGTGTTTGGTGCGGTGCAACAAAGGCTTGACGGTCTTGAACCCCGTCGGCGGCGCCCTATCTAGTCATGAGGGTGCGTCTCCGGTCTCCGGAGCGTCAACAGGGGAGCAGTGCCGTGGGGTTTATCCGTATTCCGACCGAGCAGCTTAGCAACATCCTGCCGTTTCCCGCCGAGGCCCAGCCCCCGCGCAACGCGCTGCTCCGCTCGCTCCCTGAGGATGAACTCGCCCGGCTCTTCCCGCTTCTGGACCGGGTCCCCCTGGTCCCGCGCCGCGTGTTGCAGCATGCCGGGCTGCCCATCGAGCATTTGTTCTTCATCGAGGAAGGCCTCGTCTCCGTGCTGGCCAAGGTCGACGACCGCAACGCCGCCGAGGTGGGGCTGATCGGGCGCGACGGCGTGGTCGGCGGCACCGTCCTGCTCGGCGGCGAGATTTCGGACCTGACCCATTTCGTGCAGATCGGCGGCAGCGCCTTGCGGTTGAGCGTCGAGGATGTGAACCGCTTGGCGCCGGAACTGCCGGGCCTTACGCAGGCGCTCAAGGGCTATTTGCACGTCTCTCTGATGCAGAGTTCGCAGTCCGCGGCGTGCAGCCTGCGGCACGCCCTCCTGCCGCGGCTCGCGCGCTGGCTGCTCATGGCCCACGACCGCAGCGACCTGGACCGGCTTCCCGTGACCCAGGATCTGTTGGCCCGCAGCCTCGGCGTGCGCCGCCCCACAGTCTCCTGCGCTTTCAAGGATCTCGAGCAGCGCGGCATCTTCGCCAAGGATCGCGGCGTCATCCGCATCAAGGATCGGCCGAGCCTCGAGCGCATCGCCTGCCGCTGCTACCGCCTGATGTGCGCGCAAGCCGATAAATGGGAATTGTCGAAGGCGAAGCGGAAAGTGCTCATCGCGCTGTCCGCCTTCTGCGCGGCCGCCGAGGTCGAGCTTCTCGCCGGCTAGAGGTGAGACGCCCGGGGTGACCCCGGGCATCTCGAGGGAAGGGATAAGTCTTTTCCAGCCGGCCTCAGCCGCCGACCACGACCCCTTCGCACTTCTTCTCGTCCTTCATCTCGGCAAGGGCAGCCTTGGCGTCCTCCATGCTGTCATAGCCCTCGGCGGCGCCGATCGACTCCTTGCCGGCGCTCAGCTCCGTCCCGGGAATATCCAGGATCACGGAGCACATACCCACCGTATCGATGGTCACGAAGTATTTTTCCTCGGCGGCCGAAGCGGGCGCCGTCAGTCCGATGGCCAAAAGGCCCGTAGCAAAGACACTCGTCGCGACTAATTTTCTCATGTCTGGCATTTCCTCCATCGTTGTTGAACGGGGGCTGTTGAGCGCCCTCAGCAACGAAGCATGTGGGCGCTAGCCCCTCGAAGCAAAGGCAGTGGAGGCGGGACTCCGTACGCTAGATGACGGAGTTCAGACCCGCGCCCCGCTGAGAGGTCTTCCGGATTGGACCGCGGGCACACATGTCCGAAAGAGCGCCCGTAAAGGGCGGTGTGTCAGGAGGAGGGTTCCATGGACTTTGTCGACGAAGCCAAGAAGTTCATCCAGCGGGCCACGGAGGCGGACCATCCCGACGTGGTCAAGGAGCATCTCAAGATGGCCGATTGGTGCCTCGGCCAGGCCATCGAGGAGCGTAGCGGCGCTTCTCCCGCTGCCGCCCAACGGCCAGACCATCCGGCCGTCTGAGGGGCTAATTCGCGGGGATATTTCAGGTATCTGACGGAGAAGGGCGCCGGTCGCGGACGCCCTTCTCCACAGCCAAGAGCCGGCGCTTCCTCCGCGCCCGGGCCGTCCGTGCTATTCTGCATCCCCACCGCACCAAAGCGGGCTTAAAGGGGAGGAGCGGTCATGGCCGCACATGCAGCCGCGCATACGGCAATTTCCGAGAATCGCACCTGGTTCACGATATTCGGCATTCTCTTGATCGTGCTTGGCGTCATTGCGATCGCGTTTCCGTTCATGGCGACGATCGCCACGAAGATCTTCTTAGGCTGGTTGTTCCTCATCGGGGGCATCGTGCAAATCGTCCACGCCTTCTCGGTGAAAGGCTGGAGCGAATTCCTCCTCGATCTTCTGATGGGCGTTCTGTTCCTTGTGGGCGGGGGCTGGCTCGCCTTCTTTCCGCTGACGGGCATCGTCACGCTGACCATCTTCCTGGCTGCGATGTTCGTGATCCAGGGCGTCATCGAGATCGCCATGGCGTTCCGCATGCGGCCGCTCGACGGCTGGGTGTGGATGCTGCTTGCCGGCCTCGTCGCGCTCGCAGTCGGTATTCTCATCCTGTTTGATCTGCCGAGCTCTGCGACCTGGGCCATCGGCCTGCTGGTCGGTATCAATCTCGTGATGACCGGCTGGGCTTATTTGCTGCTGCCGATGATGGTTCGCCGCGCGAAGGAGGCGTGATCGCTACGAGGAGGAGCCTGAGATGTTTACACTGAGCAATTTGATCGTCTGGCTGGTGATCGGCGCGCTCGCTGGCTCTTTGGCCGGGATGCTGGTCACCGCCAAATGGGAGGGGCTCGGCCGTTGGACCAGCCTCGGCGTCGGCCTTGTCGGCGCGCTGATCGGCGGCGCGATCTTCCGCGTGTTCAATATCGCCTCGGGGCTGGAGTCGGTCTCGGTCTCGCTGCGGGACGTGCTCGCGGCCGTCGTCGGATCGCTTATCTTCCTGGGCGTTCTTTGGCTGCTCCGCATGCGCAAAGAGGGCGGCTAGATCAGGTGTGGGACGCCGCAGCCGCGGCGTCCCATTGTCATTTCGAGCCTACCGGAAGGGGTACTTCACCAGGCCCTTCTTGCATGCCTTCTTGAACTCGCGTTTGGAGATCTGGCCGTCCTGGTCGGGGCCGTCGGCGAGCTTGAAGTTGACGATGAAGGGCGCGGCGTTGGCGCGGTCGAGATAGCGGCCGTCCGGGACGGCGGCGTTCCACACCGTCTTGCATTGCTTCTTGGTCAAGACGGCGGAGGGCCGCCCCGACGACATGGTGGCCGCTGTGGCGGTGCCCGACACGAGCAGCAGGGCCACACCGGCTAGAACGAACAGCTTGGTCATGAGGTCTCCTCCATAAGGTGCCGATTCTCCGGCACCAAGCAGTCTCTTTGCCTAGACCGACGGAGAAATTACGCCCGCGCGGCGCGAGCGCACAGCCCGCAAGCGTCCTTAACCTAAGTCCTTCGTGAACGCGATGGAGCCAAGGGGAGGTAAATCTGGCGGCAACGCCGAAAAAAATGTGTAGGCTTCCATGTCGGGGCGCTATCCGCCGTGACCGTGCGCCGTATGGAGGGCTGAATGAACAACATCATCTATCTCA
>NZ_LPWD01000150.1 GCF_001723295.1 Methyloceanibacter marginalis | reverse complement strand
TTTCGCGGGCATGACAATTCTCGTCAGCTCCGGATAAAGCCGACGATGTCCTTGGTCTTGGCGAGGATCGGATCGGCGATGCCGTGTGCGCGCCGCGCGCCGTCGGCGAGGATGCGGTCGATCTCGACGGGGTCGGCCATCAGGCGGCGCATCTCCTCGCCGATCGGCGTGAGCTTGTCCGTGGCGAGCTCGGCCAACGCCTCCTTGAACTTGGAGAACGGCGCATCGCCGTAGTCGCGCAACACCGCCTCTTTGTCGGAGCCCGCAAGCGCCGCATAGATGCCGATGAGGTTGTCGGCCTCCGGCCGTGCTTCCAAGCCCTTCACCTCCGACGGCAACGGCTCGGGGTCGGTCTTCGCCTTTCTGATCTTCTTGGCGATGGCATCGGCATCGTCGGTGAGATTGATGCGGCTCAGATCGGACGGGTCCGATTTCGACATCTTCTTGGTGCCGTCGCGAAAGCTCATGACGCGCGTGGCGGGACCGGTGATGATCGGCTCGGGCAACGGGAAGAAGCCGTCCGGATAATCTTCGCGGGCGATCGACTTGGCGAAAGTCGTTGTTGACTTCTGCGCGATGTCGCGGCAAAGCTCCAGATGCTGCTTCTGGTCCTCGCCGACCGGAACGTGCGTCGCGTGGTAGAGCAGAATGTCCGCGGCCATCAGGTTCGGATAGACGAAGAGACCGGCCGACGCGTTCTCCTTGTCCTTGCCGGCCTTCTCCTTGAACTGGGTCATGCGGTTGAGCCAGCCGATCCGCGCCACGCAGTTGAAGATCCAGGCGAGCTCGGCATGGCCCGAGACCTGGCTCTGATTGAAGATGATCTGGCGCGTGGGATCGATGCCCGACGCGATGAACGCGGCCGTCACTTCGCGCGTGTTGTGGGTGAGCTCGTCCGGGTCCTGGAATACGGTGATGGCGTGGAGATCGACCACGCAGTAGAGGCACTCGTGCTCTTCCTGCAGCGCCACGAAACGGGTGATCGCGCCGAGATAGTTGCCGAGATGCAGATTGCCGGTCGGCTGGACGCCGGAGAGACGCGGGTCTTGTGTTTGGTGGTCTCTTGCATGCCTATGCCCCTGAGCCCGCGGGTTATGGCGCGGGCGGGGAGCCGGCGCAAGTCTCGGCTGATCGAGGACGGATAGCGAGCGAGGACGGAGGAATGGCTCTGGTCATACGGCCCTTCGAGGAGGCCGATTATCGGCGGGTGCTGGACGTTTGTATCGCGGCCTTCGAGCCCATCCACAAGGGCTTCGAGGCGGTGCTTGGCCCACGGGTCTTCGCGCTTCAGTACGGCGATTGGAAAGAGCAATACGCGAAAACCTTGGGCCGCATCTCGGCGCGGGACAGAAAGTGCAGAGTCTACGTGGCCGAGCTCGACGGCGAGATCGCCGGATTCGTCTTCGCGCTGCTGG
>NZ_LPWD01000149.1 GCF_001723295.1 Methyloceanibacter marginalis | reverse complement strand
GTGACGCAGACGGCGGCGCAAGCTGCGCCAGCCGTCAGCGCCCAAGGCAGCTCTGGGCCGCTGGGCTCGGGCGGTCAGAGGCGTTCGACGTCGCCTTAGAGGTCGACGGCGACCTTGAAGCTCCGTAGATCATGCGCTTGCCGTCGAAGGGCATGTCCTTCATGTCCATCATGCCGGCGAGGCGGGGATCCTTCATGACCTTGGCGTTGATGCGGTCGCGGTCCCTCCGTGATTTGTAGACGATGTAAGAGAAGACCACCGTCTCGGTGGGCTTCATCTTCACGCTGCGCGGAAAGGAAGTGAGCTTTCCCTTCTTCACGTCATCGGCGATGCACTCCTTGAACTCGAGCGCGCCGTATTCCTTCCAGATCTTGCCGGCCTTGCGCGCCAGCCGCTTGTAGGCGTCGATCTTGCTCTTCGGCACGGCAACGATGAATCCATCGACATATGGCATTGAGTTGCTCCTCGGTTGGCCCCGGCGCCGCGTTGCTTATGATTTGCGCTTGTAGTGCGCGGTCATGAACTGGATCCACTTGCCGTCCTCGCCCGGCATGCGTGACTTCAGAGTGCGGTGGTCGTCGCTCACGAACTCGATGATGTCCTGATATCGCGACATACCGCCGTCGCCGGTGAAACTCGGGCCTTCGGTGTCGAGGGTCAGGATTTTACCGGATCCGTCGAGCGTTCCTTCGTAGGACCACAGATGGGTCATCATCGAGGCAACGAACGTGCCGACAAATTTCTGCTTCTGCGGGTCATAGCCGAGCGTCATGATGCTCTTGACGGGCGTGCCGTCCGGCGCGTCGCCCGTGCCTTCGCCGATGGTCCATAGGCCGCCGAGCGACCGGACGCTCTCGGTGCCCGTCGACTCCATGGGCGGCTGATCGGGGCCCATGGAGCATTCCATCTCGCACGTCCAGTCGCCGACAAGCTTGTGCAGCCACTCGTGCTCCTTCTGGGGCTCGGCCTTCGGGCAAGGATTCTCCGGGGCTTGCTCGGAAGATTTGGTCTCGGTCATGGTCATGCTTCAGAACTCCTCTACATTGGCCGGACGGACCGGCCCGGTTGAACGCGATCCAATCGGTTATTTCGGCTTCTCGCAATTGACCATCCACTGGGTGCCGAAGCGGTCGACGAGGACCCCGAACTTGTGGGCCCAGAACGTCTCTTCCAGAGGCATGATGGCAGTGCCGCCTTCGGCGAGCGCCTTGAACACGCGCTCGGCCTCGGTGGGCTCAGGAATGTTGAGGGTCACCGAGACGCCTTGCATGGGCTTGAAGCGGTCCGGGCCGCGTCCGACGCATGATGACCTGGTCGCCCATCACGATGCGGGCATGGGCGATCTTCTTGCGCATGTCCTCTGGAACGGGATGATCGCCCGGCATGTCTCCGTAAGCGAGCAGGGCCACGACCTCGCCGCCAAGCACCTTGGCATAGGTGTTCATGGCTTCCTCGCACGTGCCGGGGAAGTTCAGATACGGATTGAGTTTCATGACGCACTCCTGTGGGAAAAAGACCTAGGCGTTGTCCAGATGGGACTCGAGCTTTTCGAAGGTTCCGGTCCAGCCGGCCTGCATGGAGTCTCGACCCTCGTCGAAGGTCTCACACTCGGACTCGGTCGCCTCGTAGGGCAGCCATTCGACCGTGACCGTGGTCTTGCCGTCTGCTTCGGTGAACGAGATCGTGGTGTGCATCTGGAGCGGCCACTCGGGCGCCATCGGATGGCGGGTGAGGCCGCACTCTGGATCCGAGAAGGAATTGATGAACACCAGCCGCTCCTCTGGAACGATCTCGCGGAAGACCATCCGGCCCCACATCTCCTGTCCTTGCGGCGACAGCATGCGGTAGTGGAACATCCCGCCGGGCCTGAGATCGAGGGTCTTCACATCGGCGCTGAAGCCTTTCGGGCCCCACCACTGGGCCATTTGCTCCGGCTCGGTCCAAGCCTTCCAGACACGGTCCAGCGGGGCCTTGAAGGTGCGGGAGATCACAAACTTGGGTGCGGTGCTGGTCGTTTCCTGAGTATCGTTCACGCTACTTCTCCTCCTCAAAACTTGCCGCGTTCATGATGGTGATTGGTCTGATCTCGACCGCGCCTTTGGCGCGGGCACACGGGGTGTCCGCGATCAATCGGACGGCTTCGTTCAAATCGGCCGCCTCGATGATGCCGAAACCGGCGAGCGGCAGCTTTGTGTCGGTCAGCGGCCCTTCGCTCGTGGCCGGGATGCCATTCCAGGCGCGAACTGTTGTGACTTGGAGACCCACGGCCGCTACGAGGTCGCCGCGTTCCCGAAGGACATCGTCCCGGGCAAGCAGTGCAGCCTGCTCGCTCTCGGTGAGAGCCTTCCAGTCGTGCTCGCCGCCATAGGCCAGACAAAGATATTTCATTTCGCACCGGCAACTTCCCCGTCGTAAGCGCGCTTCAACGCTTCGATGTCGAATTTCTTCATCTGAAGGAAGGCCTTGGTGACGCGCTGGGACGCGGCGTGGTCCTTGCTCGTCAGCATCTCGGGCAGAACCCGCGGCACGACCTGCCAGGAGAGCCCGAAGCGATCTTTCAGCCAGCCGCAGGGGCCTTCCTCGCCGCCGTCGGTGAGCTTTTCCCAATAGTGGTCGATTTCCTCCTGGTCGTCGCAGAGGATCTGGAAGGAGATCGCCTCGCTGAAGGTGAATAGCGGGCCGCCGTTCAGCGCGACGAAGCGTTGACCGTCGAGGAAGAACTCGACGGTCATGACGGTGCCGGCCTCGCGGCCGTGAATCTCGAAGCCCTCCTTGCCGTAGCGGCTGATCTCGCCAATGCGCGAATTGGGGAAGATCGAGACGTAGAGGTTCGCCGCGTCCTCCCCCTGGTCGTCGAACCAGAGGCAGGGAACGATCTTTTGCGTGGCGAGCGACATGGGCTACTCCCAAAGTTTGGCGATGGACTTAAGCGATCAGGCTGCGTCGGCGCCCTGCGCCGAGCCGCAGCAGGACTTGGACTTGGGAGCGTCCTCGTATTCGTCGTGGCGTCTGACCCAATCCATGATCTCCGTCTCGTTGCGGCCCTTCGGTGTCAGGTCGAGGAAGTTGTGCGCGCCAACCAGAATGTCGAGACCGCGCGCATAACTTGAATAGGTGTGGAAGATGTCGCCGTTTTCGTCCTTGTAGAAGACGCTGACGCCGGGCAACTCATCCC
>NZ_LPWD01000148.1 GCF_001723295.1 Methyloceanibacter marginalis | reverse complement strand
CCGGTCTGCACAACCGAGCTGGGCTACATGGCGCGGATCAAGCCCGAGTTCGACAAGCGTGGCGTCAAGATCATCGGGCTCAGCGTCGATCCGGTGGATCATCACTCCCGCTTGGGCTGAAGACATCGCCGAGACGCAAGGCACGGCGCCCAACTTCCCGATGATCGGCGACCCGGATCTCAAAATCGCCAAGCCTACGGCATGCTGCCGGCGAGCTTGACCGGCACCTCGGACGGCCGCACGCCGGCCGACAACCAAACGGTGCGGAACGTCTTCGTCTCGGCCCCGACAAGAAGATCAAGCTGATCCTGGTCTATCCCATGACCACCGGCCGCAATTTCGACGAGGTGCTTCGGGTGATCGACTCCCTCCAGCTCACGGCGAAGCATCGCGTCGCGACGCCCGCCAACTGGAAGAGCGGCGAGGATGTGATCATTGGAGGATCCGTGTCCGACGAGGAGGCCAAGACGATCTATCCCGACGGTTGGAAATCACCGCGCCCCTATATCCGGATCGTGCCACAGCCCAAAGGCTAGGACCGTCACCTTCGGCGAAAGTTATGCTTGCGCGCCCGCATAGCTCGGTCGGTGTTGCGGCAGCAAGTTGATGGTGCTGAATCTCGGTGGCGCGTGGGCTTCAGGCGCCGTGTGACCGCTTTGGGCCACGTGCCTAAAAATTGTTGGCGTTCTGGATAGAAGGAGACACGATCCTTCGTGCTAGAAACGGATGCCAAGAAATCATACCGGTTCGTGGCCAAAGCAGTGGAACGCTGAGACGGTGCCTTCGGGGCCGATCAGAACACCGGGCAAAAAGATGTCTGATCCAAACGGTCCGGGGGCGCCCGGAAGCGGGGAAGATCCGCGCGAGTGCGCAAAGCAGATCGCCGATCAAATCGCGCCGCTCATGAAGGTGGCGCGGTCCAAGCGTTTCGATTTTCTCGCTTATCTGCTGGCCATGGCCCTGCGGGAAGCCAGGCGTCTTTCGGGCGGATAGCCCGCCGGGGCGCCCGCGGCGCGGACCTGCCAAGACATCTCCGTGCTAAGATAGTCCTATGGGACTCGCCCCCACGCCCGCGCTGACCGTCGATTGCGTGATCTACGATCCGCAAGGCCGGGTGCTGCTCATCCGCCGCAAGAATCAACCGTTCAAGGGGGCTTACGCGCTGCCCGGCGGGTTCGTCGATATCGGCGAGACGGTCGAGGCCGGCTGCCGCCGGGAGGTACGCGAGGAGACCGGCCTGGACGTGGACGATCTTCGGCTCGTGGGTGTCTACTCGGACCCGGCCCGGGATCCACGCGGGCATACGGCGAGCGCCGCCTTCCTCGCGCTGCTGCCGGAGGTCAAAACGCCGACCGCCGGCGACGACGCGGCCGCCGCGGACTGGGTCGAAAACTGGCGCGCGGCGCCGCTTGCCTTCGATCATGCAAAAATTATCGAGGACGCCGAGAAATTGCGTGGCGCTTTGGGTCGCGTTGCCGTGGGTCAAGGCTAGGCGCGCCGGGCCCAATACCTTATTTAGGGGCTCAAGAGCCGCAAGGAACGCCGCATGAACGAGAGCCCGCGAGGGGACGTGTTCGCCAAAACCGGAGACGAGACGACTGGAGCCCCGCCTTACGGGAAGATCGGCGTGCTCCTGGTCAATCTCGGTACGCCGGACGACACCGACTATTGGTCGATGCGGCGTTATCTCAAGGAGTTCCTTTCCGACCGGCGGGTGATCGAGATCAATCCCGTGCTGTGGTGGCCCATTCTGAACGGGATCGTGCTCACCACGCGCCCATCCAAGAGCGGCGTAGCGTATCGCTCGATCTGGAACGAGGAACGCGACGAGTCTCCCTTGCGCACCATCACGCGGGCGCAAAGCGAGAAGGTCGCCGACAAGCTCGGGCATCGCGAAGACATCATCGTCGATTGGGCCATGCGTTATGGTACGCCGACCATCGCCTCGCGGATCGATGGGCTGACCAAGCGCGGCTGCAACCGCCTTCTCGTGTTTCCGCTCTATCCGCAATACGCCGCGGCGACCACGGCCACCGTCAACGACACGGTGTTCGACAAGCTCAAGACGATGCGTGTTCAGCCGGCGTTGCGGACGGTGCCGCCTTATCCAAAAGACCCCGTCTACATCCAGGCACTCGCGGATTCGATCACCTCGCATCTGGCCGATCTCGATTTCGAGCCGGAGGTGATCGTCGCCTCGTATCACGGGCTGCCGAAAGCCTACATTGAGAAGGGCGACCCATATCAATGCCAGTGCATGGATACGAGCGATGCGCTGCGCGAAGCGCTCGGTCCGCTCGGCCGTAAGCTGAAAACCACGTTCCAGTCGCGCTTCGGCCGCGCCGAATGGCTGCAGCCTTATACGGACAAGACGATGGAGGCGCTGGCACGCGACGGGGTGAAGCGCATCGCCATCCTCACGCCGGGCTTCGTCGCCGATTGCGTGGAGACGCTGGAAGAGATCGCGGGCGAAGCAAAGGAGATCTTTCTCGAGCATGGCGGCGAGCGGTTCAGCTTCATCCCGTGCCTCAACGACAGCGACGGCGGCATCCGCGTGCTGGTTCATCTTATCGAGCAAGAGCTCAAGGGTTGGGCCGACTAGAGCAACGCGAGGGGGCATGTGGCGAAATACGATATCGGCGATCAGCCTCGCCATCGCTTTGCTTGCGGGCGCGCCTGCGACCGCGGCCGACGAGCTGGCCGCCTATGTGGATGTCGCCTGGGCGCGGGGACGGCAAGGAGGCGCTGGAGCGCGCGATCACCAACCGGTTGCTCGACATGGGCTTTACCGTGACGGGGACGCCCCAAGTCAACGCCTACGAGATCCAAGGCGTGGCCAGGATCTTCCCGGCGGAGCGGGGCAAGGAGACGATCCGCATCGATTGGACGATCTTCGGTCCGGAGGGCACGCGGCTCGGCAACGTCACCCAGACCAAGGTCATTCGCAAAGGCTCGCTCGACCGGCATTGGGGCGCGGCGGCCGAAGCGGCGGCGTCGGCGGCGGTGCAGGACATGATGCAGTATCTGCCGAAGCAGGGCGGCGGAGGCTCATAAACGGCGCCCGGTCCGCCCCAGGCTCTTAAAACCGCGATAAGACTCCCCCATGTATGAGTCGCCGCTATTGGCGCGCGCGAACATTCCATCGCTCGGCAGCGCCGCCGGACACCTTTGGAGGGTGCCTTATGCTCGGCTTCGATATCTTCGTTCTCGTTCTGCTCGTTCTGTTCGTCGTGCTCGTCATCGCGGCGGTCAAGATCGTGCCGCAAGGCTACAACTACACGGTCGAGCGCTTTGGCCGCTATACGCGCACGCTGCGTCCCGGCCTCACCCTGATCATCCCCTTCATCGACCGCGTCGGGCGCAAGCTCAATGTGATGGAGCAGGTGATCGAGGTGCCGAGCCAGGAGGTCATCACCAAAGACAACGCCATGGTGCGGGTCGATGGCGTGGCCTTCTTCCAAGTGCTCGACGCGGCCCAAGCGAGCTACGAGGTGACCAATCTCGAGATCGCCATCCTCAATCTCACCATGACCAATATCCGCACGGTGATGGGCTCGATGGATCTGGACAAGCTCTTGTCCGAGCGCGACGAGATCAATCACCGGCTGCTCAAAGTGGTCGACGACGCCACCCATAATTGGGGCGTGAAAGTCACCCGTATCGAGATCAAGGATATCGAGCCGCCGCGCGACCTGGTCGACTCCATGGCGCGGCAGATGAAGGCCGAGCGTGACAAGCGCGCCGCGATCCTCGTGGCGGAGGGCGAACGCCAGGCGGCGATCCTTCGGCCGAAGGCGAGAAGCAGGCGCCAGATCCTGGCGGCTGAGGGCCGGCGCGAGGCGGCTTACCGCGACGCGGAAGCCCGGGAGCGCGAGGCGGAAGCAGAAGCCAAGCCACGGCCATGGTCAGCGAGGCCATCAACAAGGGCAGCGGCGCAGGCGATCAACTACTTCGTGGCCAACAATTACGTCGGCGCGCTGAAGGCGCTCGCCCAGTCGAACAACCAGAAGGTCCTGATCCTGCCGCTTGAGTCCTCCTCGGTGATCGGCGCCATCGCCGGCATTGGCGAGATCGCGCGGGAGGCGTTCGGCGGCGCCGGGCCGGAGACTTCGCCCCCAGCCCCTCAGCGCGGGCGCGGCGGCGGCTCGGTGCCCTCGGTCTAGCGGGCGAAAACCATGATAGAAGCAATTGTCGCGTTTGGTGCCTGGAGCTGGATGATCCTGGCGGCGGTGTTGCTCGCGCTCGAAATGCTCGC
>NZ_LPWD01000147.1 GCF_001723295.1 Methyloceanibacter marginalis | reverse complement strand
CGGCGAGGTCGAGGACGAAGGCGGCATCGCCCCGCGCTGGTTCCGCATCTCCGTGCAGCCCATGCCGCCGGAGCCGGCCTCGGGCCGCAAGGGCGCGCTGACCGTATGGCAGGTCGACGAGGTCACCCAGGACCGGGCGCGCGAGGAGACGAGCTTCGCCAAAGTTCAGGCGGCGATCGATTATCTCGACAACGCGCCTGCCGGATTCTTCAGCGCCGATGAGGATGGCCGCATCGAATATCTCAACGCCACGCTGGCGCAGTGGCTCAGGCTCGATCTCTCCGATGCCGCGAGTGGCCGGCTGTCGCTTGGGAAGATCATGTCCGACGACAACGCGGCGCTGATCGCCGGCGCCGGCCGCGGCGAGACGCAAGGCGGCATCCGGCATTTCGACATCGATCTTCTCAAAGCCGACGGCACCACGATGCCGGTGCGCGTTCTGCATCGCCTGCCGCGTGGGCATCATCTCGCCCACGTGCTCATCCTCAACCGCGGACCGGGCGAAGCGGAAGAGGCGGGCGCGGCGGAGCTGAGATTTGCGCGGCTGTTCCACGCCGCGCCTATCGCCATCGCCACGGTGGATGCCGACGGCATGGTCAGCGCCACCAACGCCGCCTTCGTGCGCATGTTCGGCGCGGACGCCGAAACCGACGGCGGCGACAAGAGGCCCCTGGAGCGTTTCGTCGAACCGGCGGACCATCGAGGCGCTGCGCAAGGCGCTCGAGGCGGCCACCGCGGGCCAGGGCGTGATCGAACCGGTGGACGTGACCTTCAGCGGAACCAAGGAGCGCAGCGGCCGGCTTTATCTCAGTCCGATCGAGCACACCCTGGGTGACGGCGAGGCGGCGATCGCCTACGCCATCGACACCACCGAGCAGCGCGCGCTGGAAATGCAGATCGCGCAGAGCCAGAAGATGCAAGCGGTGGGTCAGCTCGCCGGCGGCATCGCTCACGACTTCAACAATATGCTGACGGCGATCATCGGCTTCTCCGACTTCTTGCTGCTGAACCACCGGCCCACCGACCCCGCGTTCCAAGACATCATGAACATCAAGCAGAACGCGAACCGGGCCGCAGGGCTCGTGCGCCAGTTGCTTGCCTTCTCACGTCAGCAGACCTTGCGCCCGCAAGTGCTTCAGCTCGGCGACGTCCTGTCGGAGCTGTCCATCCTGCTCGGCCGCCTACTCGGCGAGAATGTCGAGCTCAGCCTCGATCAGGCCAGCGATCTGTGGCCCGTCAAGGCCGATCTTCATCAATTCGAGCAGGTCGTCATCAATCTCGCCGTCACGCGCGAGACGCCATGCCCGGCGGCGGCAAGCTTGCCATCCGCACCGCCAATGTGAGCGAGCCCTTGTCCCGTGAGCTGGGCTTAAGCCACATCCCGCCCGGCGAGTATGTGATGATCGAGGTGCGCGATACCGGCACGGGCATGAGCGATGAGGTGAAACAGAAGATCTTCGAGCCGTTCTTCTCCACCAAAGAGATCGGCCGCGGCACCGGGCTTGGCCTTTCCACCGTCTACGGCATCATCAAGCAGACGGGCGGCTACATCTTCGCCGAGAGCGAAGAGGGCGAGGGCACCGTCATGCGCGTCTACCTGCCGCGCTACGCCGAGGATGCCGCCGAGGCCGAAATCGAGCCGGAGCCCGCAAAGGCCGAACGCAAGCCCGAGAAGCCCAAGGACTTGACCGGGCGCGGCACCGTGCTGCTGGTCGAGGACGAGGATGCCGTCAGGAGCTTCGCCGCCAGGGCGCTGGGCACGCGCGGCTATCACGTGCTGGAAGCCTCGACCGGCGCCGAAGCGCTCGAGGTCTTCGAGGGCCATGACGGCGAGGTCGATCTCGTGGTCAGCGACGTGGTGATGCCCGAAATGGACGGCCCGACCCTGATGAAGGAGCTGCGGCGCGACCACCCGGACCTCAAGATCATCTTCATGTCCGGCTATGCGGAAGACGCCTTCCGCCGCAACCTGACCGAGAACGAGCACTTCATGTTCCTGCAAAAACCCTTCGATCTGAAGCAGCTTGCGGCGGCGGTGAAGTCGGCGCTGGAAGGCTAGGCGCGTCCCCGGCGGAAGCCGCCCCTGCGGCCCTTTGGGGCTTCCCTTGCGCGCCGATCGCGTCTAAGGCGGAGCGCGAAATCCAGCCCGACAGGAGACTGACGCGTGCCCGACTACGAGGTCATGCCTGCCGAAGAGGACGGCGAGCCGCAACGCAGACGGCGCAAGAAGCCGAAACTGCCGTGGCTCACCATCGAGCGCTATGGCGGGCGGCTGCTTTATGTCTGGTTCGGCATGCGCTTCATGACTTTAATGAAGCTGTTCTGGCGCGGCCGCTTCTCCTTCACGCTGAACTGCATCCCGGACACGCTGGCGCTGTTCATCTGGGTGCCGTGGAACACGCCGCTCACCTGGATCTCGGAAGCGCTCTACAAGCGCAAAGCCGAAGCCCTGCCGCTGGATACGCCGCCGATCTTCGTGGTCGGACACTGGCGAAGCGGCACCACGCTCCTGCACGACCTCTTCTCCGAGGACCCGAACCTCGCTTATCCGACGACCTATGAATGCTTCTTCCCGCACCATTTCCTGCTGACCGAAGGCCGGCTGGACCACGTCTCAAGGTGCTCCTGCCGAAGCGCCGGCCGCAAGACGACGTGCCGGTCGGCTTCGACCGCCCGCAGGAAGAGGAGTTCGCCATGATCATGCTGGGCGAGGGCTCGCCCTACAATACCATGCGTGGCCGCGGCTCGGACCCGTCGACACCGAGTATCTCGATTTCGAAGGCCTCCCCGACAAGAAGGTGAAGAGCTGGGCGGATGCCTTCATGTGGTTCTACCGCCGGCTCATGCTCAAGCACCACAAGCGTCTCGTGATGAAGACGCCGGCCAATGCCGCGCGCATCAAGGTGCTGGCCAAGCTGTTTCCGGATGCGCGCTGGGTGTTTATCGCCCGCAACCCGCTCGACGTGTTCCCGTCGACCGTGAAGCTGTGGCGCGCGCTCTACTCGACTCAAGGCCTGCACAATCCGCCCAATCTCGAGGACTGGCTGGACGACTACGTGCTCGACACCTACGAGCGCTTTACCAAGGCCTATGAACGCGACCGGCATTTGATCCCGGCAGAGAACCTGGTCGAGATCCGCTACGAGGACCTGATCAAGGATCCGGTGCAGTCGATGCGCGACATTTACCAGAGACTCGGACTCGACAAGTTCGACGAGGCCGAAGGACCCATGCGCGCGATCCTGACCGATCGCTCCGACCACAAAGTGTCGTCCTACCGCCTGCCCAAGCCGCTCGCGCACAGGATTGCCGAGCGCCTGAAGCCCTTCATTGACCGCCACGGCTATCGCGATGCGGTGGATGCCACGCTCGCCGAGCCGGAAGCGCCAAACGCGCCGCTCCGCGAACAGGCAGCATCGTAGTTCGGACCGGGGTAGAGGAGGTGAGAAGCGACAGGGAACGTCCGGCGCGCAACGGGCGTGTTCAAAGAAGAGTTCGACTTCGATAAGGAACACTTCGATGCCCGCAAACGCTTCCGTCCCGCGCGGCCCGCGGCAATTTCAGGCGCCTGACAACGACGTCCTGGCCGATACCGTGGCCCAGATCGAGGCAAGCACCCTCCGCAACCCGCTCGCCGCGGTCGCCATCGCGGCCGGTGCCGGATTTCTGTTGAGCAAATTGAGGGCGGACAAGCTTGCCTGGCATCTCGGACTCTTCCCGGCCATCGCGGGCGTCGCGGCCGGTTACTTCGCCAAGCGCTGACGATCAAGGACGAGGCCGCGCCGCCTGAGAAGGCGGCGCGCTTTTTTGGCAGGCGTCTAGACGGCGTCCTTGGCGGCCTTCACCGGGCGCACCTTCAGCACCTTGCGGGCGGGCTTCGCCTTGAACACGGTCGGCTCCTTGGTGAAGGGGTTGATGCCCTTGCGCTCCTTGGTGGCCGGCTTCTTGACGACAACGAATTTGGCGAAGCCGGGCAGCATGAACTCGCCGGTCTTCTTCATCTCTTTGTAGCCGTGCGTCGCCAGCGACTCGAGAACGGCCTTCACGTCCTTCTTCGTCAGCTCGACGTCGTCGGCAATCGTTTGAATGAGTTCGGTTTTCGACATCATTTGATTTGCACTCCTAAAAATAAGGGGAAGGCCTCGGCCGCCCAGGCGGCGCCGGCTGCATCCATACCCTTGACGCATGGCCGATTCGGCCCGGTTTGTCTGCAAAGAAGGCGAGGATGGTGTCGGTATGTCTAATGCCCGGTTTAAGCCGGGCAAGGGGGTATTCAGGTAAAATCAGCCCTCATCCCGGGCGGGATCCCCCGCGCGGGCGGCCGTAGGAGAGGCGCTGTTGGGCTTGGAGCCGGCGCTCAGGCTCTCAGGAGCGCGCCGCCAGAGTCGGGGCGATCGATTGCCGGCTGCGAGGCGATCGGGCTCGATGGCCAAGCGGCTGTTAGCCTCCAGCAAGGCCAAAGCACCATGAACCAAGCGGGTGACGTCTCGCTCGCCCGACTTTCCCAGTAAGATGACGGTTTTTGCCAGGATCTCGCGGGTCGCCGCGGCATGAGCCTCGTCGGCAAGACGGCTGCCGGCCGCCTCCAAGACCTGCCACGCCTGGTCGAAGGCGGCGCCAAGCCGCTCGGTGGCTTCCGGGTCAAAGGCACTGCTTGCAAGAAGTCTGATCATCGGCATGGTCGCCTCCTTTCGAGGATGCGCGGCTTGCTCCCGCGCGCTCGGAAGGGACAGGATCTCTACGCGCACGGTCTCGCATGCGGGGCACACATAGCTGAGCACGCCTAAACCGCTGACTAGAGCGTGGCCTTCAATTCCGAATAGCCTCGTTTTTGCTCCGCACGCTTCGCAGCGCGGACCATCCGGCTGATTGCGAGCAGAATTTATAATCTCAAGCATGGATGTACACTAAGACAAACGGCCAGAGACGTCAAAACATTATTTGCAAATACTATATTACATTCAGTTAGTACTGTGGATTACTCAGGTACAGTGCCGCAAGAAAGTATTGTTAGGCGAGGCGGCTGGCGTCCGATTTTTGGTCATTGACCAACAGTGAGGGAACTCAGACATTGGCTGCAAGTTAGTCACCACAGCAAGACGGATGCGACCGCAACTGGTGCATGGAGGGTTCAATGACGGAGCACAGGATCCGGGGTGAGCGCCTTCAAATCATGCTGACACCCGCCGAATTGGCCGTCGTCGACGATTTTCGCTTCAAGAAGCGCATGCCGAGCCGGGCCGCGGCGGTGCGCGAGCTGATCAATCGCGGTCTCTCGGCTGAGGGCTTCGGGGCGGCGGCGCCGGGAAGCCAATCGAAGGATTTTGGAATCACCACGGAGTGACGCGCCGTCCTGCGGCTCGGCGGCACATTCCGATTTCTTACGACGCGATGTCTTAGGAGTCGGTTTCGGCGCGCGGGCTCGCGTTCCGCCGCGAGGCGATGCCCCAGACGGCGATGAACATGGCGGCGATCAAGGGCCCCACCACGAAGCCGTTGAGCCCGAAGATGGCGATGCCGCCGAGCGTCGAGATCAGCACCACATAGTCGGGCATGCGCGTGTCCTTGCCCACGAGATAGGGCCTGAGCACATTGTCCACGAGGCCGATGACGCCCGCGCCGAAGGCGATGAGCACGATGCCCTTCAACAGCGCGCCGGTGGCGAGCAGATAGAGCGCCACCGGGAACCAGACCACCGCGGCGCCGACAGCGGGCAGCAGCGACAGGAAGGCCATCACCACGCCCCACAGGACGGGCGCGTGAATGCCGAGTACCCAAAAGATGAACCCGCCGAGAAAGCCCTGAACGATGGCACCAGGATGGTGCCCTTGATCATGGCCCGCACCACGACGGCGAATTTCTCGAACAGCCCGCGCTTCTGCTCCGAGGCCAGCGGCACCGCGTCCTTGATGCGCTGGGACAAGGCCCCGCCGTCGCGCAGCAGGAAGAACAGGAGATAAAGCATCACGAACAGGCTGATCAGCAGGTTCGCCGTGCCTTGGCCGACGAGCACCGCCTGGGCGGCGAAGAACTGGCTGCCCTCTTTCAGCAGCGCCACCACGCGCTGTTGGATATCGCCCACATCGCTGACGCCGACGCGCGCGAGCAGGCCCGAGGCCCAGCCCGGCAGCGCCTCGAGGACCCGCTGAAGCTTCCGCCCGAGATCGAGCTC
>NZ_LPWD01000146.1 GCF_001723295.1 Methyloceanibacter marginalis | reverse complement strand
GAACCGTTCGCGACCTTGTTGAACTGGCATCGCTCGCCGAACGCTTCGCCGAACGCCGCGTGGTGCTGCTCGGCGAGGCGACCCATGGTACGGCGGAGTTCTACGATGCCCGGGCGCGCATAACCGAGCTTCTGGTCAAGAAGCACGGCTTCAATATCGTCGCCGTGGAGGCCGATTGGCCCGATGCGCGTGTGTACGATGCCCATGTGCGGGGACTAGCCCGTCCGCAACTGCCGAGAGTCGCCTTCTCGCGCTTTCCCGCCTGGATGTGGCGGAATGGCCAGGTGACCCCCTTTCTCGCGCGACTGAAGGCCATCAATGAGACGATTGCCGATCCCGATCAGCGAGCCGGTTTCTATGGCCTCGATGTGTACAGCCTGGCGGCCTCCATCGAGGCGGTGCTGGCCTATCTCGATCGGTCGATCCGGAGCCGCGCGCATTGCCCGGCATCGATATGGCTGCCTGGCGCCGTTCCGCGCCGAGCCTGCGCAGTATGGGCGTATGGCGCTGACGCAAGGTTTTGCCGTTTGCGAGAAGCCCGTCACCGATGCGCTGGTCGATCTCCTGAGAACCGGCTCGGATATCTCGCCAAAGACGGCGAGTCCTTCTTCAACGCAGAACAGAACGCACGCATTGTGACGGCGGCAGAGCAATATTATCGCATCATGTATTACGGCGACGCGCAGTCCTGGAACCTGCGCGATCAGCACATGTTCGATACGCTCGAACGGGTGCTCGCGCACCGAGGGCCCGACTCGAAAGCCGTGGTCTGGGCGCACAACTCCCATATCGGCGACGCGGCGTTCACGGAAATGGGCCAGGTGCGCGGCGAGCACAATATCGGGCAACTTGCCCGCGCACGCTTCGGCGAGGATTGCGCCCTGATCGGGTTTGGCACCGACCGCGGCACGGTCGCGGCCGCCTCCAACTGGGACGAGCCCATGGAGATAAAAAGCGTGCGGCCCGCCCGCAGCGACTCCTACGAAGGCCGCTCACGGGATGCCGGTATCGCCGCCTTCTTCTTGGAGACGGGGCCGGGACAGCAAGACGCTGTTCGCGAGGCTTTGGCCGAGCGCTTCTGGAGCGGGCGATCGGGGTGATCTACCGCCCCGAGACGGAGCTACTCTCCCACTACTTCCAGGCGGAGTTGTCGCGGCAGTTCGATGCATGGATCTGGTTCACGGAGACGGAAGCGGTGGCCGCGCGGCCGCAAGCCCATCCGCACGGGCCTGACGACACCTATCCATTCGGATTGTAAAGCGATACGGCTGCGCCGGCCGTTACGGCATGCGGACGATGTCGTTGCCCTCGCCGAGCACCACGACGGTTGGCCGATAATTGCGCGCCTCTTCGGCCGGGATCTGGCAATAGGCGACGATGATGACCTTGTCGCCCTTCTGGACCAAACGCGCCGCGGCACCGTTCACGGCGATGTCCGCGGAGCCGCGCGGCGCCTCGATGGCGTAGGTGGTGAAGCGCGCGCCGGTATTGATGTTCAGCACGTCCACCTGCTCATGCGGCAGGATGCCGGAGGCATCCAGCAGGTCGCGGTCGATGCCGATCGACCCCTCGTAATGCATGTCCGCGCCAGTCACCGTCGCCCGGTGCAGCTTGGCCTTCAACATGGTTAGGAACACGTGATCGCCCTTGGATTCCCAGCCGGCGCCGCCGGCGCCCCATTGTTCTCACTCGGGATATAAGACAAGGCCCGCGATGTTGCAATGCAGCACTAGGATTTCCGGGACTTTCCGTCGCGGGTGCTCGCCTGAAACGGTCGCGAGAACGCAGCGGGGCCCAGGTTGTTCGGCTTACCCAAAGCTGAACGCGTTTCCGGGCTTTTTCTTAAAATTGGCGGCAGCGCGCTGACCAGTTTCTTCAGGCGCCTCTGATAGACCGTGGATAAGAGCCCGGGAGGTTGTGCAGCCGGGCCGCAGCCTAACAGGAGGCCATCCAGCCATGTCTCACCAGGCCCTTTCGCCTGAGACCCAGCGCGTTCTCAAGAACCACGGGGTCATTGCCTATACGCCAAGCCGCATGCCGGCGATCTTCTCGTTCCTGCTCACCGGCGCGCTGTTTACGGCGGCGCTGCTGATGAGCTTCGGCCAGGTGCTCGCCGACGATGGCGACGACGGCCGGTATTACTACGACCGCTATGCGCTGCCTTACGTGAAAGCGTATGCGCCGCCGAACACGGCGCCGGGCACTTACGGACGCTCAGACGACGGCGAATATTGGCGCGGCCCGCGCAACAACTACTAGCGCGCGCCCCGCCGACAAGGAGGCCCCGCCCCGTCCCCCCGGGAGCGGGGCTTGCCCGCCCTTTCAGGCGGAAAACGGAATTCGGAAAATTCGCGGCAATTTGCAAGATCGCTCCTAAGCGAACGGTGACAGGGCGTGTGGCAAGAAAGCCGGCATCATCGCCCCGCGGCGAGATCGTCTCGTGCCACCCCGGCCGGGACCCGCGGGCGACCCAAAGGAGACGTTGAACATGCTTCGCACCCTCATTGCCGTGATCGCCATCACCTTCTTCGCCGGCAGCGCTTGGGCCGTCGACGACGCCACGAGCGAGAACGACGCCATCCAGCTCGACCAGAACAACGACCCCAATCCTGAGGGTTCCTGGATGAAGCCGACGCCGAACGACCTCCCCGATCCGGGTGAGGCCCGCGAGATGGAAGAGAGCGACATCATCAACAACTAGTCCTCTCGCCTTCTCAGTTCAGCGCCCTCGGAAGCTCCAAGCTTCCGGGGGCTTTTTTTAGGTGCTAGGTCCGGAGGGCCCACAGGCGCCGGGCGGTGGGCATGCCGCGCAGATCGTGCATGCCGAGACTCTGCAGGCGATAGTCCTGGCCCGTGCCGGCACGATCCGCCACCGTGTCCGACACCACGATCGGCTGCCCCAAGAGCTTCGACATGTCCTGATTGCGGGCGACCTCATTCACGGCGCGGCCGATGACGCCGAACTTCAAGCGCTCCGCCGTGCCCGCATTGCCGAACACCACGTCGCCGAAATGCACGCCAATACCGAAATCGATCTCCGCCGCGCGCGAGCACCCGTCCGCCTTCATCGCGGCAAGACGGCTTTGCGCGCCCATGGCCGCGCGCAGGGCGGCGGCACAGGCCGCCTCCTCCCCCACTTCCTCGGAAGGGAAGAACGCCAGGATGGCGTCGCCAACGATGTCGAGCACCTGCCCGCCCTGCTCGATCACCGCGCCGGCGGCGCAGTCGAAATAGACGTTGAGCAGATCCAGGAACCCCTCGACAGAGAGCTGATCGGCGAGCGCAGTCGAATTGCGCAGATCCGAGTACCACAAGGCCGCGGTCAACCGCTCGCCGTCGCCGCGCTTGATGGTGCCCGACAAGATCCGCCCCCCGACCAGGGGCCCGTGAAAGGTATTGAGCGCGTTGCGCGTGATCTGGTCCTTGATGACGACGCGCAGCGCGAGCGCGAGCGGGGCCAAAACCTGGCGCATGGCGCAGACATGATCTTCCGTAAAGCCTTCCGGGCACTTGGTGGCCCAGGTGGTGCCGAGCCCGTCATGGCTTTCCGGGTGGAGCGGCGCCGACCCGAAGGCCACGATCAGCGCCAGATAATCGGTATGCCCGCCGTCGCGGAGCTGCACCAGCAGCGGAAAGTTCTCCACGCAGGCATCGCGATCGAGCCGGGCGCGGAACTCGGTGCGCTGGTTGGACAGCATGAAATAGAACGGGCTCAGGCGGTAGACCGAGTTGTCCGCGTCCAAGTTCTCGAAATAGCCGACCTCCACACCCGCATCGTCCGTCCAGCTGATGCTCATGCCGTCGAAAAGCGGATGCAGGATGCGGAAGCCCACATGCATGCGGGCGAGCGGCACGCCGGCCGCCACCAGCCGCGTCCATGGCGGTCTCCACCAGGTTCGCCACCGGCATGTCGGCGATGCCTGAGGCGATGATGGCGGAGGCGAAATCGATCGGCGCGGGGCGGGAGCGGGTCTCCGGCTCCGTCTCGGGCCCGGTCTCTCTGTCAGTCATGGCGGTGTCGGTCATGCGCCGACTATATCAGCGCTCCGCGTGGCGTCTTTACGACCAATCCGCCCACATCCGGCCTCCCCCCCGGCATGAAATTTGGCCTCCCTGACAGTGCAAAAGCTGTGGAACCCCCCGCCCCCCGGCACGTTAAG
>NZ_LPWD01000145.1 GCF_001723295.1 Methyloceanibacter marginalis | reverse complement strand
TCGCCGAGATCGTGCGCGGCAATCTCGCGCCGCGCCGTCCCGGCGAGCCGGAGTTCAGCGGCGAGGTCGGCTACACCTATCATTTCGACGCCACGAAGCTTGCCGGGTTCCTGAAGGACATCGCGACCGGCCGCGGCGTGAAGCACGTCCTGGACGATGTGGACAAGGTCAATCTCGACGAGCGCGGATTCGTCAAATCGCTCAGCCTGCGAGAGCGGGGCGAGCATGACGTCGATCTCGTCATCGACTGCACGGGGTTTCGCGGCTCGATCCTGCAGCAGGCTTTGGGCGAGCCGTTCGAGCCGTATGGCGACTATCTCTTGACGACCGCGCCGCCGTCGTGCAGATCCCGCACAAGGATCCGCGCATCATCGCGCCGACGACGCGGGCGACGGGCTTCTCCGCCGGCTGGAATTTCAACATCCCGCTGACGACGCGCGTCGGCACCGGCTACATCTTCTCCAGCAAGTTCCTCTCCGACGACGCGGCGATGGAGGAGCTGCTCGCGTTCTACGGCGATCAGGCCAAGGGCTGCGAGCCGCGCATCATCCCCATTCGCACGGGCCGTGTGCGCAGAGCCTGGGTGAAGAACTGTGTCGCGCTCGGTCTGTCCGGCGGCTTCATCGAGCCGCTCGAGGCGACCGCGATCTTCATGACCGATCTCGGCGTGCGCTGGCTCCAGCATTATCTGCCGACGCAGGATTTCGAGCCCGAGCTCGCCGATGCCTATAACCGCCAAGTGGCTCGCGTCTACGACGAGGTGCGCGACTTCATTCAGGCGCATTACCACCTGAACAATCGTCAGGATTCCGAATATTGGAAAGCGGCGCGCGACGGCATGACGCTCTCCGACCGCCTCAAGGAAAATCTCAAAGTGTGGCGGCACACGACGCCTGAAGGCTTGGACCTCGGGAGCACTTATCTCTTCAGCAGTCCGGTCTACACGCTGCTCCTGATCGCCAAGGGCTTCTACAAAGACCTCCGGTTGGCGAAGGCGCCTTTCCTGAGCCGCACGGCGTATGAGCGGTTCCGCACGGGCGAGCGCAAGGCGCGGCCCGGGCAGATTGCGGGCCTGATCAGCCATGCGGAATTTCTGAAAACAGGCGGCAAAGCTGCGGCCGGCCCCTTGGCGACTCCGAGCGTTGCCCCGGCCTTCACGCCGGGCGGCATGAAGATCAAGCTGCCCCTTCAGACGGCATCGCGATCCGCGCGGCGCAAGCCGAAACACCGCTGATCGCAGCTCCTGTCGGCTTGGATGCGGGAGGCTTGAGTTTTAAGCCCGCGCTCGATCTCTTGCATCAGACGGTAGCGCAGGGCCCCCGTATTGCCCTTGAGCGCGATCACGAAGCGCACGCGTCCGTGCTTGGCGGTGTCGACATAGCCCGCCAGGGTGCGCACGCCGCTCATCGTTCCGGTCTTGTAATTGGAGCCGCGGCTGCGCTTGAGCAACTCCGCATAAGGCACGAAGAGATTGAGCACCTTGGTCAGTCCGCGGGCGGTAAAGTGGTTGCCGCGGCTGATGCCCGAGCCTTCTTCGAGATAGATGTCCTTGGAGAGGCCGTGCTTGGCGAGCATCTCGTTTGCGACCTTGAGCGACTTCTCGAGGCTGACGGGCCCGCCCAGGCGCTCCGCGCCGATCTCCAAGAACACCTGATTGGCGATGTAGTTGTTCGAGCCGATCAGCAACTGGTGGATGATCTCGGCGAGGTAGCGCGACTGATTGTGCACGTAGACGGGCTTCAGGCCTTCCGGCACGGGTCCGACCGTGATCTCGCCCTCGACCTTGCCGCCGGCCTGATCGATGAACGCGGCGATCAGCTCGCCGGCGTATTTCAGGCTCACCTCCGGGTCCTGGGTGAGGCTGATGCGGCTGCGGCCCTTGGGGCCTCGGGCCCTGAACTGGCTGATCGCCAGCGGCGTGATCGGGGTCTGCTTCTCGGCGGTGCGGACGCTGTTGCCGCTGCGCACGGCGTGGATCGTATTGAAGTTCACCGCAAGCGCAGAGTTCAGCGCGTCGTAGGCCTCGTTGGTGTCCTCGATACCCGGAATGCGGAGATCTGAAGGGTAATAGCTCGAGTCGAGCACGATGCCGGTGATGGGCTCCTTGCCGATCGCGGCGACCAGCTGGGGCGCGAGCAGCGCCAGCTCCTCGGAGATCAGGAAGGGATCGCCGCCCCCCTGAACGTAAAGCACCCGATTGTCATCCAGATAGAAACGGGTCTTGAAGCGGTAGTCGGCGCCCAGCACCTCCATCGCCAGCCAGGCCGTCACGACCTTGGCGACGGACGCCGGGACGAAGGGCTCATCGGCGTTCTGGGCGATCAGCTCGTTGCCGTCGTCGTCCATGACGAACACCAGTCCCGACGGCGCCAGCGCGGCGACCCGCTCCTTGGCGTCGGCCAGCGCTTGCGTGGTCGAGAGCGCATGGGCCGGCAGCACGAGCAGAGCGAGGATGAGCAAACGGGACCACATATCGACACCATACTTACCGAATTGGGCCTGGAACGGGCAATCAGCTTCGCCCGTTAAGTAAGGGAAAGTCGGCCTGTTTGCGCTGCCGCACTAGGGGCAAATTGCCGTGTTAGCCGGTTCGCTAAGCCAATTTCGGATCGATCGACCGATCCGCTCAGGAGGATGATGAGATGCGCTATTCCGTTTCGATTGCCGCCGCCGCGGCCATTGTCGCCATGTCGTTCGCGGCCAATGCTGCAGATGTGAAGCCTGTCGAGGGCGCCGTGAAGGGCACGGCGACCACGGGCAAGGGCGTCGTCAAAGGCGCCGGCACGGTGCTGAAGGAAA
>NZ_LPWD01000144.1 GCF_001723295.1 Methyloceanibacter marginalis | reverse complement strand
TCGGCGCCGAGGCCGTCGCGAAGAAATTCCGCGACGAGGCCAAGGACCGCGGTCTCGATGTGGAGATCGTGCGCACGGGTTCGCGCGGCATGTATTGGCTGGAGCCGCTGATCGAGGTCGAGACGCCGCAGGGCCGGGTCGGCTACGGGCCGGTCAAGGCTTCGACGGTCGGCGATCTCATCAATGCCGGGATGCTCGACGGCAAGCCGCACGAAAAATGTATCGGCGTGGTGGACGAATATCCCTGGATCAAGAACCAGACCCGCCTCACCTTCGCCCGCTGCGGTATCATCGATCCGCGCTCGGTCGAGGATTACCAGGCTCATGGCGGCTATGAAGGCCTGAAGAAAGCCATCGAGGGCGGCCCGAAGACCATCATCGAGGAGGTTCTGACCTCAGGCTTGCGCGGCCGTGGCGGCGCGGGCTTCCCCACCGGCATCAAATGGCGCACGGTCTCCGAGACGCCGCCTCAGCAAAAATACATCGTCTGCAACGCCGACGAAGGCGATAGCGGCACCTTCGCCGACCGCATGATCATGGAAGGCGATCCCCTCGTGCTGATCGAAGGCATGACCATCGCCGGCATCGCGGTGGGCGCCACCTACGGCTATATCTATCTCCGCTCCGAATATCCCCACGCCTTCGAGACCCTGAACATCGCCATCGAGGAAGCGCGCAAGGCCGGCTTCCTCGGCGACAATGTCATGGGCTCGGGCTATGCCTACGACATGGAAGTCAGGCTCGGCGCCGGGGCCTATGTGTGCGGCGAGGAGACCTCGCTGCTGGACAGCCTGGAAGGCAAGCGCGGCGAAGTGCGCGCCAAGCCGCCGCTCCCCGCCCATGTCGGCCTGTTCGGCCAGCCCACGATCATCAACAACGTGCTGTCGCTCGCCTCCGTGCCGATCATCATGGACAGAGGCGGGGAGTTCTATCGCGATTTCGGCATGGGCAAGTCGCGCGGCACCATGCCCATCCAGCTCGCCGGCAATATCAAGCACGGCGGCCTCTACGAAACGGCCTTCGGCATCACGCTCGGCGAGCTGGTGGACGAGATCGGCGGCGGCACCTATTCGGGCCGGCCCGTGCGCGCCGTCCAGGGTGGGCGGTCCGCTCGGCGCGTATATGCCGCGCGCGCTGTTCGACACGCCGTTCGACTACGAGGCCTTCACGGCCGTCGACGGGCTGATCGGCCATGGCGGAATCGTGGTGTTCGACGACACGGTGGACATGGCCCAGCAAGCCCGCTTCGCCATGGAGTTCTGCGCCGTGGAGTCTTGCGGCAAGTGCACGCCCTGCCGGATCGGCTCCGCCCGCCGGCATGGAACTGATGGAC
>NZ_LPWD01000143.1 GCF_001723295.1 Methyloceanibacter marginalis | reverse complement strand
GGCGGGATGACGGCGAATGGCTGGGCCATGCAGCGGCTGGCCGACATCTTGGGTGAGGCCGTCGAGGTTGCGGCAATCCTGGAGACGACGTCGTTGGGCGCTGCCTATTTCGCGGGCCAGGCGGTCGGTTTCTACGGCGACAACGCAACGCTCGCCGAAACGTGGACGCCGGCCAAAGTCTACGAACCGGCAATGGGCGCCGCGGAGCGCGAAGCTCGTTACGCCGGGTGGCTCGAAGCGGTGGACCGGGTGCGCAGCCGCGGGGCGTGAAGGGCGGTCCGGAAACAAGGATCCGCAAGCGTTAACCCATTGGGAATCCTTTTGGAGGCAAGCTCGGCGCGCGGCGCCTGTCGGCGTTTCCGGCGCCCCGCCGCTCCGTAAGTATTTGCGTTGGAGTTGCCGGTGTCCGGTCGACAGAGCGTGCTGAGTGAGGTCTCGCGCAACCTCGTTTCGTCGGGGCTTTACAGCAGGCCGGCGGCACTGGCGTTGCTCGCCAAACAATTCATCGGCTTTGGTCCAAAACTGCCGGATCCCGAACAGGCGCTGCGTCACCCCGAAGGCCTTTGCGGGTCGTGCTCGGACCTGAATGTGCCCACGATGATCGCGGCTTATGCGAAGGGGCTCTATCCGGAAGCGAACAAGTGGTGGGCGCCCGCGGAACGCATGGTTTCGTTCCCGGAGAACGCCTATGTGTCCCAGCGCGTGTGGCGGCTTCTCCAGACGCGCACTTACGGCGTGACCTTCGATGAAGATTTCGGCGGCGTGTTGCGGGCCTGCGCGCCAGAGCCCGCGCTCGCCGACGCGTTCGCGGAGCTGAACGCGTCCGGCTATGCCCATTCGGTGGAAGTTTGGGACCGCGCGGGGCGGCTCGCAGGCGGTCTCTTCGGCTTGGCCATCGGGCAGGCCTTCTTCACCGAGAAGCTGTTCTCGCGAGAGCGGGACGCGGTGAATGTGGGTTTCGTGACCTTGAGCTGCCACCTCCAGCATTGGGGCTTCGCGCTCAACGACGGCAAGCGCATGAGCGGGCAATTGAGCCAGCTCGGCTTTTCGGTCGTGCCGCGCTTCGCCTTCAACGGGCTGTTGTCGAAGGCGACGCACGAGCCGACCCGCATGGGTAAGTGGACCGTGGAAAGAGGCCTGGACGCGGCACGCTGGAACCCGAAAGTGGCCGGCACCGGGCGGGCCACGCCAGGCACGCAGAACCCCTTCACGCTATCGTCTTAGCCGAGGTTTGCGTTTAGCATCAGTCCGCTAGCCGAGGGCGACCGCCAGGAGGATGCCGCCGATGACCATCGCGGGACTCGATCTGAGCATGCTCGCCAATGCGGGCTTTCCACTGGCCAATTTCGCGTCCGGCGAGGTGATCTTCGCGGAGGGCTGCGAGGGCGACTTTATGTATGTGGTTCGCTCGGGAGAAGTCGAGATCGAGCGGAACGGCAAGGTGATCGAGACCCTGTCCGCCGGCGGCATCTTCGGCGAAATGGCGCTGATCGACGGATCGGCCCGCAGTGCCACCGCGCGGGCCAAGACGGATGCCGAATGTGCGCCCATCAACGAGAAGAGCTTCCTGTTTCTGGTTCACGAAACGCCGTTCTTCGCCATCGCGGTGATGCGAACCTTGGCGGAGCGATTGAGGCGGTCGGCGTCCCGCGATTGAGCTTGTACGGCGCTCAAGGGCCCGCGCATTGCCATTTTTGCCTTGCATTGTGGCCTTCCCCCGCCATGATCGGCGCCAACTTAACCCCTTGACCTCCCGTTCACGCCCTTGCCGCTGCTTGCGAATTTGGCGCTCAAGCGCCCGCAGAATTTTGAAGCGTCGACGCTTGGGCGGGACGCGTTGGCGGGGACGATCTCGGCGATCGTCAATATCGCCTACTGCATCTCCTTCAGCGCTCTGATCTTTCAAGGCTCGATCGCAGCCGGGTTTCCGCTCGGGCTCGCGGCCCTGATCATGGGCACGGTGGTCACCGGCGTGGTCGTGGCGCTCACCACGACGCTGGTTCCCGCCGATGCCGGACCCGACACGCCCGCGGTCGCGGTCATGAGCGTGCTGGCGGCGACGGTGGCGGCCGGGCTCGCGGCCAAGGGCGCCGATTCCGAGACCATGGTGATCAATGTGCTCGTGGCCATCTCGGTCAGTACGTTCCTCACCGGTGCGCTTCTGTTCGGGGTGGGCGGGCTGAAGCTCGGCCAATGGCTGCGCTTCGTGCCATATCCCGTGATCGGCGGCTTCCTGGCCGCTTCGGGCTGCCTCCTCATTACCGGGGGCATCGAGGTCGTCATCGGCAGCAATCTGACGCTGGCACCGTCGAGCTGGGCCGCGATCGCCGATACATCCTATGCACCGCAGATCGGAGTTGGGCTCGCCTTCGCGCTGTTCATCGTGCTGCTCAAGCGCTGGATGGACGACTATCTTACCCTGCCTGTCGCCTTCATCTCCTTCCTCGTCGTGATGGACATTATTCTGTTCGGCTTCGTGACGGAGGAGGGGACGCGCAGTCTATGGTTCCTGCAGGCGGTCGGCGCTCTTCAATTGTGGTGGCCGCTAGAGGCGATAGTCACCCACGACATCGATTGGGGTGTCATGGCGCGCAGCAGCGCGGAAATCGGTGCCGTTTGCGGCGTCACCGCCATCTCCATGCTGCTCGATGTGTCGAGCCTCGAGGTGGCACGGCAGAAATCCGCAGATCTCGACAAGGAGTTCCGCACCAACGGGCTCGCCAATGTGCTCGCCTCCGTTCTCGGCGGCGTGGCCGGCAATCTCTCGCTCAACAACAGCCTGCTGCTGCAGCAGGCCGGCGCGGTGACGCGGCTGAGCGGCGTGTCCGTGGCGATCGTCTGCGGACTGGTGCTGTTCGCGGGCGCCGATATCGGCAGCATCGTGCCGAAAGCGATCCTCGGCGGGATGCTTGGCTATCTCGGCGTGATGATCCTGATGGAGCCTGGTGCGCTCGCCGGCGCAGCGGTCCGGAACCGACTTGGGGCTCGCCATCGCCATCGCTCTTGTCATCTTGTATTTCGGCTATCTGGTCGGCGTGGTGCTGGGTGTGATCGGCGCCTGCCTGCTCTTCGCGCTCTCCTATAGCCGCATCGGGGTGATCCGCCGGCATCTGACACGCTACGAATTCTCGAGCAATGTGGAGCGCTCGCCGGAGCAAACTCGCCTGCTGCACGAGGAAGGCAAGCGCGTCCATGTGTTCTGGCTTTCCGGCTTCATTTTCTTCGGCTCGTCGAACGGCCTGTTCGAGCGTATCAAGCGGGTGATCGAAGACCAGACCGAAAGGCCGGTCGGCTACATCGTGCTCGACTTCAGCGGCGTGCAAGGCCTCGACACCTCGGCGGTCCTTAGCCTCGTCAAGCTGCGCAATTATTGCGAGGAGCAGGATGTGACGCTCGCCTTCAGCGGGCTCAGCGACGCGATGCGCGCGGGCTTCGACAGTGCTGGCTTCTTCGGCGCGACGCGGCCGCACCAAGCCTTCGGCAGCCGCAACGAGGCTGTCGAATGGTGCGAGGACATGGTGCTCCTCTATCATGAGGTCGGCGACGCCTCGGCGCACAACTTCGAAACATGGCTGCACAACGAGTTCGGCGGTCTGATCGATTTTGAGCGGATTGCGCCATTCATGGAGCGGCAGGAGCTCGACAGCGGCGCCTTCCTGTTCAAGCAAGGCGAGCCGTCGGACTCGGTCGTGTTCCAGGCGTCGGGCTGTGTCGCCATCACCATTACCGACGAGCACGGGCGCTCCATCAGGCTACGGCGCATGATCGGGCATACCGTGGTGGGCGAGATGGGCTTCTACCGAAAAGTGCCCCGCACGGCGAACGTGGTCGCCGAGGCGCCGACGGTTGTCTACCGGCTGACGCAGGAGGCTTTCGACCGAATGCAGGAGAAGGATTCGGCCGCCGCCGCCGCACTCCACAAGCTCATCATCCGGCTTTTGTCTGACCGGCTCGAGTTCGCCAATCGCGAGATTTCGGCGCTGCTTTAAGAGGCGGCCCAGACCAGCAGGCCAACGATGGCGAGATAGGTCAGCCCGTGCAGGAGCTGATCGACGCCGAGCGCGTGCCAGAAGCCGGACGTCTGTGGCGTCAGACCGTTCCCTTTCGTCACCCCCTCTTTCGCCCAATCCACATGATAGTGGACGGCGAACTCGCCGGCGGCGATGGCCGCTGCGAGCAGCAGCGAAGCGGGCGCGATCACCAGATAGACGAGCGGCGTCAGCGCGACGTGGATTCCCGCATGCAGCAGTCCGCCGGGATGGCCGTAGATGCCCTTGTTGCAATACTGGTAGGGCGTCTGCAGAAAGAAGTCGGCGGCGGTGTGCTTGATCATCAACACACAGACCGCGGCAAGGACGATGTAGGCGGCTTCTGGCATGCGTTATTTCGACAAGGCCTCGGCCGTGCCGTCCCAATTGTCCGGGGGAGGAGTGACGCGGAGTGTCGCGATGCGTTCGCGGTAGAGCGCGTAGAGGCCGTGCAGCCGCGCGCCCCCCAAATCTTCGCAGTCGACGCTCAGAGCGTCCGCCGCATCCCAGTCTTGCGCCCGGTAGCGGGCGAGGAAGTCTTGGTGCTTCGCGGTGAGGTCGATGAAGGACTGGCTTTGTTTCAGGTCCGCGTCGCCGAGAAGCGCGAAGATGCGCGTCGCCGCTTTCTTGCCTTTCACTTTCAAGAGATCGAGCTCGAGAAACGCGAAGTCTGGCGCGCGCGAGGCGGTCTCCTCGCCGGCGATGGCCATCATATCGTAAGTCTTGGACTGGCCTTCGAGGCGCGAGGCGATGTTCACATTGTCGCCGATCACCGAGTAATCGAATCGTGTTTCCGAGCCGAGATTGCCGACGCAGCACGACCCCGTGTTTAGGCCGATGCCGAGTTTGACCTCCTTGTAGTCACGCCCGCCGGCCAGCGCCTCTTCCCGCCACTGCTCGTTGAGGGTTTTCATCGCCTCGACCATGCGCAAGGCCGCGCGGCAGGCAAGACTTGGATGATTGGGCTCGTCCAACGGGGCATTCCAGAACGCCATCAACGCATCGCCCATGAATTTATCGATGGTGCCTTTTTCGTCGAGGATGATGTTGCTGAGCGGCGTGAAGAGGCTGTTCAGGAAGCGCGTCAGCTCTTGAGCATCGAGCCCTTCGGAGATGCTGGTGAAGCCCCGCACGTCGCTGAACAGAAGCGTCATGTCCCGGGTCTCGCCGCCGAGCTTGAGCCGGTCCGGTTCGGCGGCCAAGCGCTCGACAAGGGCCGGCGCCATGTAATGGGAAAAGGCATTGCGCACGCGATTCCGCTCGCGCTCGGTGCGCAGAAACACGAAGGAGGTGCCGGCGAGATAGATGGCCGACAGGGCGAGCGTGGGATAGACGGGATCGACCAGCCAGCCCCAGGCAGCGAAGGCATACCAGGACAGGCCGATGACGAACGCTACGGCGACCGCACCGAGCACCGCGCTGCCGAGGGCGCCGGCGCGATAGATGAGCACGGCGATGAGAAGACCGAGCACCAGGATATAGAGAAGCTCGGCAGGCTTGGCGAAGTCGGGCCGCAACAGGAACGCACCCCGGATGATTTGCTCGACGGCTTGCGCGTGCAGCTCGACGCCCGGAACGGAGGCCTCGAGCGGCGTCGCCCGGAGATCGAGCAGCCCCGCGGCGCTCGTGCCGATGAGGAGGATGCGGCCTTCGATCTGATCGGCGCCGATTTCGCCGTTCAACACCTTCCAGGCAGGAAGATAGCGGTCTCGGGTTTGCGGCGAGAAGCGTATCCACATCTGGCCGTTGGCTTCTGTGGGGACCTCGAAGTCGCCGACCCGAACTTTCACGATGCCGGTCTTCTCGCCGAAGGCGCTTCGCCGCTCGCCCCGGAGGAGCTTGACCACATAGGTCGAGGCGCCTGCGCGAGGCGCAACACATCGGCCGAGAGTGAAGGAAAGAGCGTATCGCCGACGCGCACCAAGATAGGCATGCGGCGGATGATCTGGTCGAACTCCGGAATCCAGTTGAGTGCGCCGGCGCCGAGCGCAGGCTCTTGCAACACTTTCAGGCTGGTCACGCGCCCGGGTAATAGGGTGCGAAGAGCCGTGGATCGTCTCCCCCATGGGAGAACCCTGATTTGATCTCCGGCAACGTTTCGGTGAAAGGCGATGCGATGAAGCCCAT
>NZ_LPWD01000142.1 GCF_001723295.1 Methyloceanibacter marginalis | reverse complement strand
CTTCATCCTCGGCGAGGTCAACACCCCGGGCCAATACCCCTACGTCAACGCCATGACCGTCGAGGCCGCCGTCGCCATCGCCGAAGGCTATACCGAACGCGCCAAAAAACGCTTCGTCCGCCTCACACGAAAGTTCGGCGGCGTCATGTCAACCGTCATGGTCCCAACAGACTATCCCGTCCAGCCAGGCGACACTATTTACGTCCTCGAACGCTTCTTCTAAAGCTCATAGGGAAAGCCCTTCCCGCCCCTTCGACATTCCGGGTCCCGTGAGCTCCAATTTCCGAATCCTTCATTGTCTGCGCGCGCGGTCGGAGGACTGTTCCGTCACGTTCACGACCTCGCCCTCGGACAGGCGGAGCTGGGTGCGGAGGTCGGGATCGTCTGCGATTCACGGACCGGGGGCAGCGAGATCGACGTCGCCTTGAGCCGGCTCAAAGACAATTGCGCGCTCGGCGTGACGCGCCTGCCCATGACGCGCAAGCCCGGTCTCAATGACTGGCATACCTATCGTAAGATCGCCAAGCTCGGCCGCAATCTCAATATCGACGTCCTGCACGGCCACGGCGCCAAGGGCGGCGCCTATGCGCGGCTCGCGGGCCGGAGCTTGCGCAAGAAGAAGGGCACCAAGGTCGTCTACACGCCTCATGGCGGCGTGCTGCACTATTCGTCGTCTACTTTGTTCGGGAAGCTCTATCTAGCGGCGGAACGGAAGCTCGCGCCCCTGACGGATGGCTTCATCTTCGAGAGCATGTTTGCAGGCAACCGCTATGTAGAACTGGTGGGTGCGCCCACTTGCCCCGCTCGCGTATTTACAACGGGCTTCATCGCCACGAGTTCTACGAGTTCGCTGCTTGCGGACGATGCCGCCGACTTCGTGTTCGTGGGCGAGTTGCGTAAGCTCAAGGGCGTCGATGTGTTCCTCGAAGCGCTCGCCGCGCAGCAGAACATCTTCCCCGGCCGCGCCATCATCGTCGGCTCCGGACCCGACGAAAAGCGCTTCAAGCGCATGGCCCGAAAGCTCGGCCTCGCATCGCGCGTGATCTTCTCGGGTCCGCAGCGGGCACGCACGGCCTTCGTCCGGGCTCGCTGCGTCGTGGTCCCGTCGCGGGCGGAGTCGGCCCCTTATATCGTCCTCGAAGCGGCGGCCGCTCAGATGCCCATGATCGTCACCAATGTGGGCGGTATCCCTGAGTTGGTGGGCGACGTGCCCATGCCATTGATTCCGCCCGGCGACGTGGACGCGCTTGCCAGCCAGTTGCGTGCATTCCTGGCGGATCCGAAGCCCTTTCTCAGGCGCGCCGTGGAGCTTCAGAAATACGTGGCGCAGCACTTTTCCGTCGAAGCCATGACGCGCGATGTGGTCGATTTTTACATTTCCGACCTAGGCGCGGGCATCCACAAACTGCCGGAACTGGGCTCGGCAACGGCTTCTTAACCATAGCGCGAGCGGGCCCTTCCGCCGCAACCCCCCTTCACCGATGCAAAAGTCTCCGCGTGCCATAAGCTAGGCGGTCAGGGCCCTGGCGCGGCATCGAAGGTGCGCGTTTGGGGGACCGCACTCGGGGCAACGAAGATAAAGAATGACCAAGCCAGACGGAAGCGAACCGCAGCAGGCGCTGGTCCATCCGCCCGCGCGCGATCGCGGCGGCCGGACGCCACCGTTTCCGGACCGGCGGCGACAGCCACGGCCCCCGCTCGCGGAAATCCGGCGCGGCGGCAAGCTGAACCTGTTGCCGCCTGTGATGGTCTCGGGCGCGGTGCGTACGGCCGAGTTCCTCATCGTGGCCGTGCTCGGCTTCGCCATCTACCTCGCCTATGTGGAGTATGAGAGCGAAGACGCTCATCTGATCTATCTCGGTGCGGTGGTGGTCGCGGCGACCGCCAATATGGCGATCTTCCAGGCGCTCAATCTCTACCGGATGACGGCCTTCAATGCCTTCGTGCGCAGCTTCACGCGGGTGGTGTTCGCCTGGACGTTGGTCATGGCGGGCATTATGTCGCTCGCCTTCTTCATCAAGGTCGGCGCCGAGTTCTCCCGCGTGTGGATCGCCAGCTGGTACGTCTCGGGTCTGGCCGTGCTGTTCGTTGAGCGGCTTGCGCTCTCGTTCCTCGCCAAGAAATGGATCCGCGAAGGGCGCCTCTACCGCCGCGCCGTCATCGTCGGCGGCGGACCGGAGGCGGAGCAGCTGATCAAGGCGCTCGAAGCCTCGGCCGACACGGATATCCGCATTGTCGGCATTTTCGATGATCGCGGCGCCGATCGGGTCTCGCCCATCGTCGCAGGCTATCCGAAGCTCGGCAATATCGATCAGCTGGTGGACTTCGCCCGCAACTCTCGGCTTGATCTTCTCATCGTTTCGCTGCCGGTCACGGCGGAAACCCGCTTGCTGGAGCTGCTGAAGAAGCTGTGGGTGCTGCCTGTCGACATCCGGCTCTCGGCGCACACCAACAAGCTGCGCTTCCGGCCACGGGCTTATTCCTATATCGGCACGGTCCCGTTCATCGACATCAGCGACAAGCCGATCGCCAACTGGGACTTCGTCAAGAAGTGGCTGTTCGACAAGATCGTTGCGTCGCTGGCGCTGATTGCCCTGGCCCCGGTGATGCTGCTCATCGCACTCGCCATCAAGCTCGACTCCAAGGGCCCGGTGCTATTCCGGCAGAAGCGTCTGGGCTTCAACAACGAGCAGATCGACGTCTACAAGTTCCGCACCATGTTCGCGGAAACGACCGATGCGGAGGCCGCGAAACTCGTCACCAAAGGCGACCCCCGTGTGACCTCGGTGGGCCGGTTCTGCGCAAGACGAGCCTCGACCGAGCTGCCGCAATTCTTCAATGTGGTGAAGGGCGATCTGTCGCTCGTGGGGCCCCGTCCCCACGCGCTCCAAGGCCAAGGCGGCCGACAAGCTCTACGCGGACGCGTGGACGGCTATTTCGCGCGGCACCGGGTCAAGCCCGGCGTCACCGGCTGGGCGCAAATCAATGGCTGGCGCGGCGAGACCGATACGCAGGAGAAGATCCTGCGCCGTGTGGAGCACGACCTCTTTTATATCGAAAACTGGTCGGTGACCTTCGACCTTTACATCCTTCTCATGACCCCCATCCGCCCTTCTCAAGGGCGATAACGCGTACTAGCGAGGCGCAGCCCGTGGCCATCCACCTACGATGCCGTGCGCGACCGGGCGGCACCACACGTTGGAAGCCGGGCCAGCCCCGGTCTCAGGCGCCTCGCGCTCCTCTATGTCTGGATCACGGTTGCCACCGGCGGCGTGGTCTATTTCGAGCC
>NZ_LPWD01000141.1 GCF_001723295.1 Methyloceanibacter marginalis | reverse complement strand
GGCAAGGCGTCGTCAAGGCGGCGGCACGGTGCTGAAGAAACCGGCAAGGGCGTCGGCTGCGTCGTGACCCTCGGCAACAAGTGCTGATCGTCTGGCGGGCGCCTATCGCGATCTTCAAACTTTTGCCAGGTTTGTCTGCTTCTTTGTCACAAACAAGGAAGCCACTGATCTCATGATTCGATTCGCCACTCAGACTGCTCTGGCGGGCCTCATCGCTCTTTCGGCGGCCGGCTGCGCCGTCGAGGTGCCCATGAAGGCCTTTCGCATGGCGCCGCCCGACGCGACCCTCAAGGACGACACGCGCCCGCGCGCGGACGTGAAGCACCTCTCCGTCCGCTAGCTCCTTGGGATTGGGGGCCTCTGGCCCCTCCGATGCGCCTCAGCGCTCGATCTTGCTGATCTTGGAGCCTTCCAGGGTCAGATTGTACATCAGCCCCTTCTGGTCGAGGATGAAGCCGATCACGGGCTCGGTGACCTTGTCGGTATCGATGGAGCCGCCAATGCCTACGGTGATGATCGCGACGGAGCCGTCCACGCCGACCTTCCAGCCTGCCCGGCGATAGAAGGCGTCGAGCGCGCTCTGGGTCATGAACATGATGATGACCGCGCGCTCCTGGGCGCCGAGCTGGAAGCCGAACGAGGCCGAGATCATGTTGTAGTAGCCGGCCGGGCGCTGATTGACGATCAGCAAGCCTTCGCCGTACTCGCCACCCAGGCCGAAACCCGCCTTGATCACCGAGGGGAACACGAGGATCCCGACCGCCTTGTTGGCGAGTTCGCGGGCGCCGCCGATCTGCCGTACGAAGCTATGCAGCGTGTCGTTGGCATCGCGCTCGATCTCGGCCCCGGAGGCGGCTCGCGCCGCGGGCGCTTCTCCAAAGGCCGCGGCCACGGCTAGGGCGGCGACAAAGAAATTGGCGATCATGATTTTCATGGCCCAGGCATCCTCCCATCGCGGGCGACCCTAGGCGCGCTTTGTGGCGGCGGCGGGGCTTTAGTTCCGCGGGAGCGGCCAAGCGGCGCGGGACTAGCGGGCGATTCCGGTCAGAAAAATGAAGCCTGAATAGCCGCTGCGGATCTCGCGTTCGACGATCCCGATCAACTCGGCTTGGACGCCATCGGCGTGCGCGGCGAAGGCGGTCTCGATGGTGTCCGGGGACAGGCTCAACACGGGAAACGGCCGGTCCGCCACCACGTAGCCTGCCGAGCGCACTAGGAAGGCGGCGATCAGCGCACCGCCGGGCTTCACGCATCGGGCGAAAGCCGCACAAGCCGCTTCGAACTCGTCGTGGCGCTCGGTGATCGACTCGGCACAGAAGAACATCGTGGCGGCGTCCCAGGTCCGTTCCGGCAGCGCGAAGACCGAGCCTTGATGGATCTTCGCCTTGGCGCGCAGGTCCGGCATCGGGTTTGCGGGCAACGGGGCATCGCCGTAAGCGTCGCGCGTCACCGACCAGAAATGCTGCCATTGCGGTCGCATCGTATCGCTTGCGATCTCGGACTCGAGCCATGCGACATTGCTCTCGGCGTATTCCCACGCGGTGAGCCGCGCGGCGCGGGGCAGGGTGCAGAAAAGCGGAATGAGGTTGGGGCCGGTGCCCACATCGACGATATCGAGCGCCGTCTCCAGAGGCGGAGCGCGCTTGATTGCCTCCACGGCGCAGCGGATGACGCGGTCGTCGTCCGGATGCGGTTCGCCGTAATAATGCTGAAAATAGGCTTCGGCATCGAACGAAGCCCACTGATAGTCGGCGTTGCCGGCGGGGGCGTCTTGGCTTGGTTTCTTGGGCGACACGGATGCGGACCCTGGAGCGTTTCGTTTCGTCGATGTCGCGATTGCTTGCCGAATGGCCAGCCTCGCGCTGGTGCCAGGGTGTTAGCCAGCCAGACCGTCGCCGGCAATGGGTTGCTGCAGCGATCCGGGTTCTTGGTCCGGATTGCGCGGCTCATAGGTCTCGAGAAACTTGACCATCTCCTCGACGGGCAACGGCCGCGCGAAGTAGAAGCCTTGCAACTCGGTGCATCCGAACCGGGTCATCATCGAGGCTTCGTAGGGCGTCTCGATGCCTTCGGCCACGATGTCCATGCCCAGTCCGCGGCCCAGGGTGACCACCGATTTGATGATGGTCTTGGTGGTATCGACCCTCGAAATGCTGCTGATGAAGGAGCGGTCGATCTTGATCTTGTCGAACTGGAAATTGCAGAGATAGGACAAGCTCGAATACCCGGTGCCGAAATCGTCGAGCGCGGTTCTAAAGCCCATGTCCCGGATGGCGTCGAGAACCGTGTTCACGCGGTCGGTGGCTTCCAGGAGCACGCCTTCGGTGATCTCGAGCACAAACCGGCCGGGATCGACGGCATGCTTCACGATGAGCCGCCGGAGCATCGACTCTAGATCGACATGCCGGAATTGGACGGGCGAGAGATTCACGGCGATTTCCAGCTCGGGCCAAAGCTTGGCGTCGGTCATGGCGCGTTCGAGAACCCATTCGCCGATTGCCGGCAGCAGACCTGCGTTCTCGGCGACGGGGATGAATTCCGCAGGCGGCATGCTGCCGTACAGAGGATGGTGCCAGCGTAGCAGAGCCTCGACGCCGACGACTTTTCCGGTGCTGCAAGAGATGACCGGCTGATAATGGAGATCGAACTCTTGATGCTCCATCGCCGCCCGAAGATCGAGCTCGATGGAGCGGCGATGTTCGACTTCTTCGGCCATCTTCGTGCTGAAATACACTGCACGGTCGCGGCCTGATTCTTGGCCTCGTAAAGCGCGATGTCGGCATGACGCATCAATTCGTCCGCCGTTGAGCCGTTTTCCGGCGCGACGGCAAGCCCGATGGACGCCGTCACGTTGATGGTCTGGCCCTTGACCGCAAACGGCGCCTCGAAGGCCTGCGCGATACGCCCGATGAGACTTTCACCCGCCTCGAGTCCTGCGGGCGCGCACAGCAGCACGAATTCGTCGCCACCGAAGCGTGCCAGGAAGTCGTTGGGCCTGAGCCGTGTTGCCAGCCGGTGCGCGACCAATTTGATGAGCTCGTCGCCGGCCTCGTGGCCGAGTGTGTCGTTGACGTCCTTGAAGCGATCGATGTCGACATAGGCCGCAAGCGCCCGCTGGCCGTTGCGCCGGGCGATGTAGCTGTTGAGGAACTTTTCGATCCGCTCGATCATGTGAACGCGGTTCGGCAGGCCGGACAATGCGTCGTGCTTGGCCTCGTGACGGGCTTCGAACTCGCGCTGGGCGAGCGCCTCGGAAGCCCGCCTCAGCCGTCGAAACATCACCCTGGAGAGAAACCCGGTGAGAAGGACGCCCAACGCGACAAGGGGCAGAATGGTGGTCAAGAGGACTTGACCCGGCTGCCGCGAGGTCCAGCTCAAATAGCCCGCTTGAACACTGTCATCGGTGATGAACGGCTCGGAAACGACGGCGCTACCCGCACTCGGCGTCGCCAGAAGTGTCAGATCGGGAAGAAGCAGTGAGCGGCCAATTTGGGAGACGAATTCCTCGTCGATATAGGTGATGCTCAAGAGAAGGTTGGGCGTCCCCTGAAGAAGGCTCATGTCGATGTTCGGGACGATCGTCATGCCGGCAACGACCGCCGGCCGTCCGTCTACAGAGACGATATGCCCGGCCCATCGCGCGACCTGA
>NZ_LPWD01000140.1 GCF_001723295.1 Methyloceanibacter marginalis | reverse complement strand
CGGTCTCCTATGCCGGCGGCGACGCCACCCAGCGCCTGTTGCAGCCGGGCGCCAGGCTACCGTCACCGGCTGGGGGGCGGTCTGGGACTTCCAAGCCTTCAACAACGCCATGGACGTGATGGCGGGACGCCGGACGGTCTCCGAGCGGCGGCTTCTCAATGACGAGGAGCTCCAGGCGCCGCGTCTCTGCACGAAGTGGACATCGAGGTGATCGATCAGCAGGAGTGCAAGGCCGTCTACGACCAGCTCCAGGTTTCGGCCTTCACCATCGGCGACACCGAGATTTGCGCCACCGGCCCCCGTGGCGGCAAGGATTCCTGCTTCGGCGATTCCGGCGGCCCCCTCGTCGTGCCCGAGGGCAACGGCTATGTGCAAGTCGGCATCGTGAGCTGGGGGCCGCAATGCGGCAACCCGCTGTTCCCTGGTGTCTACACCCGGGTGTCGTCCTTCTCCGATTGGATCAAGGGCACCATGGGTGGAAATTGAGCGGAGGTTCTTCCATGAGGCGTTTGGTTTCGCTCATATTGGTCGCAGCTGTCGGACTGCCGGCGAACCTGGCGCTCGCCGGAGATGAGCCCGACACCGAGATGATCGTGGGCGGCAAACCCGCGAAGCCCGGCAAGTTCCCCTATCAAGTCCGCCTCTATGCCTCGGCCGACGACGAGAAGGGCTTTTGCGGCGGCTCGATCATCGACCCGCAATGGATCTTGACCGCCGGCCACTGCGTCGTCGAGGGCTCCGATGCGCAAGGTCCGCAAGCGCCGGTCGAGACGGTGTTTGTCGGCTATGGCAGCACCGATCGCACCGAAACCACCAAGATCGAAAGCGAGAAGATCGTCGTCCATCCGCTCTATCTGGAGAAGGCCCTGTCCGGCGGCGGCGACGTCGCTCTCGTCAAGCTGAAGGAGCCCATCCCCGGCGCCAAGAAGGTGGAGATCGCCGACCCCGACACCGAGAAGACACTCGTCACGCGCGGCGTCAAGGTGACGGTCACCGGCTGGGGCGCGATCTGGGACCCGGAAGACAAGGAGGTCGTCGAGCTCCTCTCCAAGGTCGCCCCGCAAGCGGACGTCACCGAGAGGCTCAGCTTCCCGCGGAAGCTTCACGAGGCCGACATCCATGTCATGGCCAGGGACGAATGCCGCGCCATCTACGAGCCGCAGCAGCTCGGCATCGCCGACAGCGAGATCTGCGCCCTGAAGCCGCGCTCGGTGACAAACTCCTGCTATGGCGACTCCGGAGGGCCGCTCGTGGTCCTCGCCGAAGAGCCGAGGCGCTACGTGCAGATCGGCGTGGTGAGCTGGGGCGACCGCTGTGGCCGCGCCGGCAATCCCAATGTGTTCGCGCGCGTCGCGTCCTTCTCCGATTGGATCGAGCAAACCATGACCGATGACGCTCCGGACCCCGCACCGGCGTCCCCATGACGAGCCTGCCCATGCGCACCATCTTTGCTCTTGCTTCCGCTCTCGGCGTCGTCGCCGTGCTTGCGCCTGCGCTTGCCGAGGAAGACGTCGAGATGATCGTCGACGGTACACCCGCGCCCGAAGGCAAATATCAGTATCAAGTGCGGCTCTACGATTCTTTCGAGGACGAAAAGGGCAGCTGCGGCGGCTCGCTCATCGACGCCCAGTGGGTGCTCACCGCGGCGCATTGCCTGTATCGGGGTGCCAGCGACACCAAACGCGCCATTGAGCCGGGCGAGGTGGTGATCGGTTATGGCTCCACCGATCGCGAAGCGACCACCAAGGTCGCGGTTTCGGAAATTCATGTTCATCCCACATATGCGGCCTGTGAGGGCGACACCGCGTGCGCCGACGCCGCTAAGGCCGACATCGCGCTTCTCAAGCTGGAGAAGCCCGTGGACGGACCGAGACCGTGGCGCTGGCCGATCCGGCGACCGAAGAGACGCTGCTCGCCCCCGGCGCCAAGGTCGTGGTCACCGGCTGGGGCGCCATGTGGGACCCCTACGACGAGGACGTCTCCAAATTGCTGAGTTCGTTCGGTTCGGATGCGAAGGAGAAGGTGAGCTTTCCGCGGAAGCTCCATCAGGTCGAGGTCGACTGGGTCGCCAATGACACCTGCGCCGCGGCCTTCGAGGCCGCCGGCGGCGAGATTGCGGAGACCGAGATCTGCGCCATGCGCCGCGGCACGCGCAAAGATTCCTGCCAGGGCGACTCGGGCGGCCCGCTGGTCGTGGCCGAGGAGAATGGAACGAGCTTCACCCAGGTCGGCGTGGTGAGTTGGGGCCGGGGCTGCGGCGCCTCCCTCCCGGGTGTCTATTCGCGGGTGGCCGCGTTCTCCGGCTGGATCGAGGAGACGATCCACGGGCGCTAAGCGCGCCAAAGTCCATTGATCGGCCGGGTGCGTTTGGCTACGGTCGCGGCCGGCAGAGGCGACACACCAGCGAGCAACCATCCCATGCCCCTATCCTTCGGCATTTTCGGCAAGGCCATTGCGATTTTCATGGTCGTGGCATTCGCGCTGTGGCTGATCTTCACGTATGTGTTCGCGAGCGATGAGGATGCGGATGCTGAAGCCGAGCGCTTGGGGGGCACCGAAACTCCCGTCGAGCCGGCCCCTTAAGCAGGCGTCCCGCGACGCTCCGCCAGCCGCACAAGCAGAAAGATCGCGTCGGTCCTGAGCCCGCTCAAGCGCGCCAGCGCGATCGAGCACGCCGCGAGCCAGAACAAGGTGGCGATGGCGACGGCCAGCGCCGCGCCGAGCACGCCATAGGCCGGCACCAGCCCCACATTGGCGAGCCCAAGGACCACGAGCGCCGCGACGGCAAGCGCCGCGTTCTGGCGCTGGGCGCCGATCACCGTGAGCAACGGCACGTTGGGTCCGAACACCGCGCGGGCAAGCTGGCAGCCAAGCAGGATGAGCAGGGGGATCTTGGCGCCGGTGAACTCCGGGCCGAACAGCGACAGGATAGTCTCGCCCCACAGCGCCACGATGATCAGCGCGGCGACGGTCACGGCAAGCGGAAAGCCGAGGGCCTTCAGAACGACGTCCCGAATTGCGCCGTGCTCTTTACGCGCATGAGCGTCCGCCAGATCCGGCACCACCACTTGATGCGCCACCTGCACCGCGAAGCCGACGAGCAGCGCGAGCTTAAGGCAAAGTCCGACAATGGCGGTGTCGGCGCTCGACATAAGCGGCGTGACCAGGAGAATGTCCACATCGGCGAAGAAGAAGGTGAACAGCGCCACCAGGATCAGCGGTGTCGCCTCGCGCCGCCAGATCTTCACCAGCCGGGGCGGCGCGGCCTGCCGGCCGGCGGCAAGTGCCGCGCCATGCGGGATGTCCTTGCGCAGCAGGAGGTACTGGACGAGCGCCAAACCGATGAACACGACAGTCAGCAGCGCCGTGACATTGGGCGCGGTGAGCGTCACACCGGCGCCCATCAGGAGCACGATGCCGCCCAGCAGCACGAACGGCCGGAAGCAGGTGTCCGGCAGATAGGCGAGCGCGAAGCGCCGTATGGCGGCGGCGAGCGAGCCATTCAGCCGCAGAGCGGCGTTGGCCGGAATCGACAGCGCCGCGGCGATGGTGGCAAGCCGCGCTCGAGACTGAGCGCGGGCCACAACAGTCCGAACGCCAACACGGCCACGGTGGCGATGGTGACATAGACCGTGGCGTCTTTGCGCGCCCGCGCGACAAACGCGGCGATGAGCTCGGTCTTTCCTTGCTTGCGATAGCGCGACAGGAAGCGCGGCGCGATGGCCGGATAGCCATGCGCCGCGATCAGACCCACCACGGCGGCAAGGCTTGTGGCCGAATAGAATACGCCGAGCGCCGAGGCGTGCAGCGTCCGCGCCAGAACGATCTGGGTGATGAAGCCGGCGAGCGCGCCGGCAACGCGGGCGAGCGAAAGAAGTGACGACGTGGTGACCAGCCGGGACAGCAGCGGCGCGATCCAAGCACCGCCCGGCCGGCTTAAGGATCGTGGCATGGGACCGTCCTCACGCCACCTGGCGCGGCGACGAGGGGGGCGCGGACGGATTGTTTTTGGGCGCCTTCGGCCCATCGGCAAGGTTGAGCGCCGGGTCGATCTCCCAGCGCCCCGCATGCCCCGGCTCCTCCATGTACCAAGGCAGCAGCGACAGGAACTGGTCGCGCGGCATGGGGTGGAAGCCGAATGACTCGAGATGCGGCGTCATCCACTTGGCATCGCACAGAACATACCCCCAGGCGGCGAGATGCCGGTGAAGGTAGGCCGTGGCGACCTTGGAGGCGTCTCGCACGCGGGAGAACTTCGATTCGCCGAAATAGACCTTGCCGATGACGAGGCCATACATCCCCCCCACCAAGTTTCCCTTCTCGTCCCATACTTCGACGGAATGGGCATAGCCGGCTTTGTAAGCGCTCCAGAAGGCGCGCATGATTTGCGGCGTGATCCAGGTGAGCGGAGTTTTGTGCTCGCGCGGCCGCGCGCAGGCTTCCATCACGCCCGCGAAATCCGTGTCCATGGTGACGGTGAATTTGTGCTTCCGGATCAGGCGGCGCACATTGTTGCTCATGTGCGAGTCCGCCGGATCGAGCACCGCGCGCTCTTCCGGGCACCACCATTTCATGGGGCCGATATGGCAGACGGGAAAGTAGCCCCGCGCGTAATTCGCCATCAAAGCCGGCACGGAGAGGTCGTTGCTGATGCCGATGAGTCCGCGGTCGGAATAGAAGCGCGGCAACGCGGGCAACGCATCGCGCTCGGGCCGAGGCGTCAGATAGTAGGTAAGCGTCATCAGCCAAAGCCGCGGCAGAAGCGCAATGCGCGACGGCTTCAAGGCGTAGAGCGCGCCGAGCCCCCAGCGCCGCAAGCGCTGCTCCCAGTTTTCGTGAAAGCAAGGCTCGATCTCTTGTGGCTTAGGAGCGGCCGCGCCGCCGTCTGGCTTGGTCATCCCGCCCCTGCGAAAATCTTGTGTCATCCCGTTCAATGCCGATCCGCGCCCCGGTTTCGTGCCTGGCAGCATTGTGACTTCCTTCTTACGCGCCCACTTCTTAACAACAGGGTTAGGGCGTCCCTGGTAAGGCTCTGTTAGCCATACCGGCATGTTAGCAACGGAGGAATGATGGAGTATCGCGAGCTTGGCCGCACCGGGTTGAAGGTAAGCGCGCTTACCCTCGGCACCATGACCTTTGGCGAGCAAAACACCGAGGCCGAAGGTCACGCCCAGATGGACTATGCGCTCGAGCGCGGCATCAACCTATTCGACGCCGCCGAGATCTATCCCATTCCTCCGAAGCCGGAGACACAAGGCCGCACCGAGGACATCATCGGGACCTGGCTTGCAGGACGCAAGAACCGCGATCAAGTCCTGATCGCCACGAAAGTTGCCGGCCGCAGTTCCAAGATCGATTGGCTGCGCGACGAGACCATGCTCTCGCGGCAAAGCGTGGCACAAATCAACGAAGCCGTCGACAAGTCCCGCGCGCGGCTGAAGACCGACTATATCGATCTCTACCAGCTGCATTGGCCCGACCGGCCCATGCGCATCTTCGAAGGTCTCGAATATGAGCGGCTGCCGGGCGACTCCCACGCGATCCACGACATCCTCGAAACGCTCGGTGCCCTCGTGCGCGACGGCAAGGTTCGTTTCATCGGCCTCTCCAACGAGACGCCGTGGGGGGTGATGCGGTTCTTGAAGCTCGCCGAGATGCACGGGCTGCCGCGGATCGTCTCGGTGCAGAACGCCTTCAACCTGGTGAACCGGTCCTACGAGATCGGCCTGTCGGAGATCACCTATGAGGAGCAGGTGAGCCTGCTGGCCTACTCGCCGCTCGGCCAAGGCTATCTCACCGGCAAGTACGAGAACGGCGCCCTGCCGCCCAAATCGCGCAAGACTTTGTTCGACCGTTTGGGCCGTTACGAGAAGGGCAACGGGCCGCGCGCCATTTCCGCCTACGTGGCGCTCGCCAAGAAGCATGGGCTCGACCCGGCGCAGATGGCGATTGCCTACGCGGTGTCGCGCCCCTTCGTCACCTCGGCGATTATCGGAGCCACCACCATGGACCAACTCAAGTCGGATATCGACGCCGCGGAGCTTAAGATCTCCGGCCAAGTGCTTGAGGACATCGACCAAATCCACCTTGACTACCCCAACCCCTGCCCTTGATTCTCTTAGGCAGGAAGTGAGTCGCCCGACATGCCCCGGCTGTTCTCCGCCATAGAGATCCCCCGCAGCATCGCCGAACGTTTCACTATGCTGCGCTCCGGCTTGAGCGGCGCGCGCTGGATCGACCCCGAAAATTATCACCTGACGTTGCGCTTCATCGGCGACGTGGACGGCGCCACCGCGCGCGACTTCACCAACGCGCTGGGTGAGATTGCGATGCCGCCTTTCGAATTGCAGCTCAATGGGCTCGACAGCTTCGGCGGCAACAAGCCCCGCGCCCTATTCGCGGGAGTCAAACCCTCCCCTGGGCTCGACAGCTTGCGGCGCGCCAATGACCGGGCAGCGCGCGAGGCGGGGCTTCCACCCGAAGGCCGCAACTTCAAGCCCCACGTGACCCTGGCGCGCCTGCGCGGCGTGCGCCCGGATGCCGTCGCCGCCTATTTGGAGCGCCAAGCAGACGTGGCGGTCGAGCGCTTCACGGTGAGCCGCTTCGTGCTCTATTCGTCGCGGAACTCGGTGGGCGGCGGTCCCTACGTTATTGAGGCGGCTTACGAGCTCGACGATGCCTATGACGCGGACGACACCGGTCATCGCGCCTATGACCGCGATCTCGCCGAGGCGTTCGGGGTCAAGGACTAGGGGTCCTTCTTCGTCTCTTCCGTGAGTTCGGCGAGCAAGCCATGCGCCGCGGCCTCGATCAGATCGAGCGCGTGGTCGAAGCCTTCCGTTCCGCCGTAATAGGGATCAGGCACGTCTTGCGTGCCGACCTGGGGCGCGTAGTCGAGAAAGCGGCGGATCTTGGCGCGGGCCGCATGGGGCGCGATGTCGTGGAGGTCTTCGATATTCGACCCGTCCATCGCCAGCACCAGATCGAAGTCCTCGAAGTCCTCAAGCTCGACCTTTCGCGCCGCTTGACCGGAAATATCGACGCCCCGGCCAAGCGCGGCCTTCTGCGCGCGATGATCCGGCGCTCTCCCTTATGCCAGTCGCCCATGCCGGCGGAGTCAATTTCGAACAGATGCAGCTTCCCGGCATCCTCGGCGACGCGACGGAAGACGCCCTCTGCCATCGGCGAGCGGCAGATATTACCCAGACAGACGAACAGGATGCGGTGCTTGGCC
>NZ_LPWD01000139.1 GCF_001723295.1 Methyloceanibacter marginalis | reverse complement strand
GAGACGACCTGCTGGGCTCAAGACGCTGCTGGCCGAGATGGCGGGGGAGCGCAGGCAGCGTTGAAGAGGCGCGTTTCCATCTTGTCGCGCCGGCATGACCGGAACCGGACTTGACGAAGCAGGCCGCACCGCGTTCTTGCCGCTTTGCCTGGTCGAGCCCTATCTCGCTGCGCTCGCCAAGGTCCGCGACCCCTTGCGTCAGGTGGCAAGCATCAATCCCCTGTACCGGCTGTGGCGCCTAATGCGGTCGCGTTAGAAGCTCACTCGGCCGCGACCGCGCTTAGTCCTTCAAGCCAATCATCGAGATCGGCCAACGCCCGCGCCGACATGGCGCGCTTACGCGCGAAGGCTTTGCTGTTCTTGGCGCCTTTGCCCCAGGACTCGCGGGCGACGGTCACGGGCGGGAACAGCCCATAATTGACATTCATTGGCTGGAAGCTGCGGGCGCCGCCTTCGCCGTCCGCGCTCAAATGTCCGCCAGTGATGTGCGCAAGCAGCGCGCCGAGCGCGGTTGTGGGCGGCGGCGGAGCAGGCGGCGCTCCCAATCGCTCGGCACCGGCGAAACGGCCGGCAATCAGCCCGATGGCCGCCGACTCCACATAGCCCTCGACGCCCGTCACCTGGCCGGCGAAGCGCAGGCGCGGTTCGGCCTTGAGCCGTAGAGAGTTGTCGAGCAGCTTCGGACTGTCGAGAAAGGTGTTGCGGTGGAGCCCGCCGAGCCGGGCGAACTCCGCTTGCCCCAATCCGGGGATCATGCGGAAGACGCGCGCCTGCTCGCCGTGCTTCAGCTTGGTCTGGAAGCCCACCATGTTCCACAGCGTGCCAAGCGCATTATCCTGGCGGAGCTGTACGATCGCGTGGGGTTTCTCGTCCGGGCGGTGCGCGTTCGTGAGGCCGACAGGTTTCATCGGGCCGTAGCGAAGCGTGTCGCGCCCGCGCTCGGCCATGACCTCGATGGGCAGGCACCCTTCGAAATAAGGCGTCTTCTCGAAGTCCTTGAAGGTGGTCTTTTCGGCCGTCAGAAGTCCATCGATGAAGGTATCGTACTGCGCCTTGTCGAGAGGACAGTTGATGTAGTCGGCGCCGCTGCCGCCGGGGCCGACCTTGTCGTAGCGGGATTGGCGCCAGCAAACATCCATATCGATGGACTCGAAATGCACGATCGGTGCGATGGCGTCGAAGAAGGCAAGCTCCGCTTCGCCCGTGAGCGTCTTTACCGCGTCGGCGAGCGCGGGCGAGGTGAGTGGTCCCGTGGCCACGATCACGCTATCCCAGTCGGCCGGCGGCAGCCCCGCAACTTCACTGCGGTCGATCGCGATGAGGGGATGCTCGGTGAGCGCCTTCGTCACGGCGTCGGCGAAGTCCTCCCGGTCCACGGCGAGCGCGCCCCCGGCCGGAAGCTTGTGAGCATCCGCGCAAGCCATGATCAGAGAGCCGGCCCGGCGCATCTCCTCATGCAGCAGGCCCACCGCATTGGTCTCCCAATCGTCTGAACGGAAGGAATTGGAGCAGACGAGCTCGGCGAGCGCGTCCGTCTTGTGAGCCTCGGTCGGGCGCTCGGGCCGCATCTCGTGGAGGACGACCGGAACGCCAGCCTTTGCCAGCTGCCAAGCCGCTTCGCTGCCGGCGAGCCCGCCGCCGACCACATGAACCGTATCCGTCATGGGCGTAGCTAGGCCGGTCGAGCCCGATGTTTCAAGCGGAACGAGGGCCGAAAACCCTCCGCAAGCGTCTATTTCTTGGGCAAAAGACTAATCCTTATTCAGCCCAGGACCGCTTTGGGCTATACTTCGGGCCGGAAGCCGAATCGACAGACATTCATCAGCTTCCATGAATGAGCCGGTGGATTGCCGGCAATCGGCGGATCCGCCCGCTCTCTTTTTCACAAAAGGGGGGTGAGATGTCCGCAAATACCGCACTAGCAATCAGCGTTGGCGTTCTTGGCGCCATAGCCACTTGGCTCTTCCTGGGCCCGCTCGGTGGCATGCTTGCCATTTGGGCCGCCTTTATCGCGTGGGGCTGCTTCTTCCACTGCGGTGGCAAGGAAGCCGGCCTGCAATCGGCCATTCTCGGCAATATCGCCGGCGCATCATCGCCGGCATTACGCTCTGGGTGGCGACCAGACCGGCATTGGCGATCAGATCGGCCTG
>NZ_LPWD01000138.1 GCF_001723295.1 Methyloceanibacter marginalis | reverse complement strand
CGTCATGGTGACCCACGAGACCACGGAGGCCGCCGTGCGCAAGGCGCTCGTCGCCATCGAGCGCGACGGCCATGTCGATGCGAAGCCTCAGATGATCCGCATCGAAAAACTGTGATACGGACTCTGCTATAAGACGCGGGGAGCGCACCTGCGCGCGAGCTAGGGAGGGTTTGACGTGTCAGAGGCTGCGGCAAAGACCGAGCTCGACCGTGCGCTTGCGCTGGATATTGTCCGCGTCACCGAGGCGACCGCCGTTGCCGCCGCCCGTTGGCGGGGCCGGGGCGATGAAGTGGCCGCCGATGAGGCCGCCGCTGCGGCCATGTATCGTGAAATCGCACGGCTCCCGATCCAGGGCGTCGTCGTCGTCGGCGAGGGCGAGGAGAACGAAAGCCCGATCCTCTATATCGGCGAGACGATCGGCGCGGGCTCCGAGTCCGGTGTCGAGCTGGACCTGGCCGTCGATCCCATCGAAGGCACCACGCTCTGTGCCAAGGCGTTGCCCAACGCCCTGTCGGTGCTGGTTGTGGCCGAACACGGTAGTCTTCTGAAGGTGCCGCCCATCTACATGGACAAGATCGCCATCGGCGCAGGATATCCGGACGGTCTCGTCGACCTCGACGCCACCCCCGTCGAGAATCTCCAAGCCTCGCCAAAGCCAAGGGCGGTCGGCGTGCCAGAGCTCTCGGTATGCATCCTCGACCGGCCCCGTCACGGCAAGCTGATCGAGGAGGTGCGTGAAGCAGGGGCCGCGCTCCGGTTGATCGGCGACGGCGACATTGCCGGCGTGATCCACGTGACCGAACCGCAAGAGACAGGAATCGACATGTATCTCGGCCTTGGCGGTGCGCCGGAAGGGGTGTTGGCGGCCGCGGCGCTCGCCTGCATCGGTGGTCAGATGCAAGGCCGCCTCGTGGCCATGAACGATGAGCATCGCGGCCGCGCCCGGGCCGCCGGCATTTCGGATCTCGGCCGCAAATATTCGATTGGGGAGATGGTTCGGGGCGATCTCAGCTTTGCCGCGACCGGGATTACGGACGGCTCGCTGGTCGAGGGGGTGCGCTTCGCCAAGGACGCTGTCTTCACCCAGAGCGTGGTCATGCGCGCCTCGACCCGCACCGTGCGCTGGATCAAGACCGAGCATGCCGATCTGAGCAAGTTCGACTGACCGGCGGCACCCCGCGAATCAGTTACACTTTGCGATCTTCCAAAAGCGGTTCGTAAGAGTGGCACACGCGTGACGGCAGCCCTGAAATATGACGCGACGGACACCGCCGCCATGCTCGGCGTGGAACGGTCCGCGCGCGGTCGCCGTTGGATCGAACGGCTGGAGGCCGGGCGTTTCCACATCGCGACCGCGATCTCTCAGGCGCATGGACTGCCGGACCTGCTCGGCCGGGTGCTCGCCGCGCGGGGCGCGGAGCTTCACAGCGTCGAGCGGTTTCTCGATCCCTCGCTCAAGACCTTGCTGCCTGATCCGGCCCGCCTCCAGGATATGGAGCGTGCGGCAGAGCGTTTCGCACGCGCCATCCGCAATGGAGAAAAGGTCGCCGTCTTCGGCGATTACGACGTCGACGGCGCCGCCTCCGTGGCCCTCGTCGAGCGTTTCCTGCGCGCTCACGGACAGTCGTGCATCACCTATATCCCGGACCGCCTCACCGAAGGGTATGGCCCCTCGGCGGGAGCGCTGAGCGGTCTCGTGGAAGAAGGCGCCAGGCTGATCCTCACGGTGGATTGCGGCACTACGGGAGGCGCGGCCATTGAAGCAGCCAATGCGCCGGGCGCGGAAATTATAGTGCTCGATCATCACCAAGCCGACGAGGCGCTGCCGCCCGCCTTTGCCGTCGTCAACCCGAACCGGCAGGACGATCTTTCTGGTCAAGGACACCTGGCGGCCGCGGGCGTGGTCTTTCTCTTCCTCGTGGCGACGATCGGGGTCCTGCGGCGCGAAGGAGCCTATGCCGGCAGGCCCGAGCCGGACCTCCTCGGCATGCTGGATCTCGTGGCGCTTGCCACCGTGTGCGACGTGGTGCCGCTCAAGGACGCAAACCGCGCCTTCGTCGCCAAGGGGCTCAAGGTGCTGCGGCTCCGGCTCAATGTGGGTTTGCGCGCGCTCGCCGATGCCGCCCGTCTTGACGAGGCGCCGTCCACCTACAGTCTCGGTTTCATCCTCGGCCCCCGCATCAATGCCGGCGGGCGAATCGGCGCCTCGGGGCTCGGCGCACGGCTGCTGGCGACCGACGATGAGGTGGAGGCGCGCGCCATCGCCGGCAAGCTCGAGGCGCTCAATGCCGAGCGCAAGGCGATCGAGGCGCGCATGCTGGAAGAAGCCTTCGCTTGCGCGGACGCGGCCATCGAAGACTCACCTGATTTGCCGCTGCTGTTTCTTGGCGCCAAGGATTGGCACAAGGGCCTCGTGGGCCTGGTGGCCGGTCGCATCGCCGACCGCTTCCATCGCCCCGCCTTCGTCATGGCCATCGAGCAAGACGGGACTGCCACAGGCTCAGCCCGCTCGCTGCCCTCCGTCGATCTCGGCGCCGTTGTGCGTGCCGCGGTCCAGCAAGGGCTGTTCCTAAAGGGCGGGGGACACGCCATGGCGGCAGGCTTCTGTCTGGACCTCGCCAAACAAGACGCCGCCCGCGCCTTCCTGCGCGAGTCCCTGGCGGGACCGGTGCGCGCGCAGTCGCCAGCCGGCAGCTTGCAAGACGGCGCGTTGTCGGCGCGCGGCGCCACCCTTGAGCTGATCGATCTTCTGGAGCGGGCAGGGCCCTATGGCCCGGGGCACCCGAAACCCCGCTTCGTGTTCCCGGCTCATCGCGTCACGCGTTTGCGCACCATGGCCGAAGCGCATCTGCGCTGCACGCTTGTTGCCGCCGACGGCGGGCGGATCGAGGCGTGCGCCTTCAGGGTCGCGGGCACGCCGCTCGGCGATCTCTTTGCAAGCGCCGAGGGAGGCACGCTTCATGTGGCGGGTCATCTGCGCCGGTCGGTCTGGCAGGGCCGGGAAAGCGTCGAGCTGATGATCGAGGATGCGGCCCTCTGCGGCGAGGCGTCGTAAGCGCCGTTCTTGCGGGCGTCCGCAAACCTTTCTATATGACGGGGCTCAAAGCGGTACGCCCCCTTCGTCTAATGGTCAGGACGCCAGGTTTTCAACCTGGAAACAGGGGTTCAATTCCCCTAGGGGGTACCACTTCCTGGCCGCGCGCGGCACTGCCCCTACCATTTTCCGGTATTTTCCATCGACGCCCAAGGCTCCTGTTTCGGCTTTGGGCCGCCTTTTTGCAGCAGCTCGATGGAGATGTTGTCCGGGGAGCGGACAAAGGCCATGTAGCCGTCGCGCGGAGGGCGGTTGATGGTCACCCCGTGCTTCATCAGGTGGTCGCAGGTGGCGTAGATGTCGTCGACCTCGAAGGCCAGGTGACCGAAATGACGGCCTTCGTCGTAGATTTCGGGGTCCCAGTTGTAGGTCAGCTCGATCTGTGAGTCCTCGTCCCCGGGGGCGGCCAGGTAGATCAGGGTGAAGCGCCCTTGCTCGCTGTCCATCCGGCGGACCTCTTTCAGACCGAGCTTGTTGCAGTAGAAGTCCATCGACTCATCGACATCGGAAACGCGCACCATCGTGTGCAGGTACTTCATCGGGTCGTCTCCTCGTGAGGTTTGTACGTGGCGGGCCGAACCCTAAAGCGGAGCGCGCAAGCCTGGCAAGCGCCCATGGCCGCCGTGCGGGGGTCGGCCGCATGAAGATTTTGCGTCGATTGTTGCATAGGGTCCACAGCGCGGCGTCCATATCACACCGAATGAAAATTTGTCCGTCGCCAGAAACATTTGCCTCCCCTTCATCGAGATTTTGCCACGCTGGTCCCCTGCGCCGGCAAGACGCGCGACATGCATTGGATTCTGTTGCCGATCAGATGGTTGCGCGAATCTTTGCCCACCTGTCACGAACTCCGAGTCGGATTGTGGAGAAGGCTTTGTCCCCGGGAAAATTCCGCTGGCTCCGGTAACGCGCAATGCTATGTTCGAAAGAGAGTGCTCCAGTCGATTCGTTGTGAGGCGTCGAGTCGATTGGCAGAAGTGAAGCGGGGGAATGCGGCATGGGGGCGAAGGCATCGCCACTTCAAGAGGAACACACCCAGCGCGACGAAGAAGCCACAGTTGATGTGTTCGAGGTTTCAGGGTCAATCAAGTGGTTCGATGCGTCGAAGGGTTACGGGTTCATCGTACCGGACGAAGATCTTCCAGACGTATTGCTGCATGTAACGTGTTTGCGCCGGGACGGTCATCAGACCGCCTACGAGGGCTCGCGCGTGGTATGCGAAGTTCTGCGCCGCCCCAAGGGGTTACAGGCGTTCCGCATCCTGGAGATGGACGATACGACGGCGATCCATCCTTCGGAGCTGCCGCAACGGACCCATGTCGTGGTCGTGCCGGAGAGCGACTGGGAGCGGGCCATGGTAAAATGGTTCAACCGGGTTCGCGGCTTCGGCTTTCTGACCCGGGGTCCGTCGACGCTCGACATCTTCGTTCACATGGAGACCTTGCGCCGGTGTGGTTTCACGGAGCTGAGGCCCGGACAATCGCTTCTCGTGCGCTATGGCCGGGGTTCGAAAGGGCTGATGGCCGCCGAGC
>NZ_LPWD01000137.1 GCF_001723295.1 Methyloceanibacter marginalis | reverse complement strand
CCGTCATAGGTGACCTCGGCGGACACCGCACCCGTGGCGCTCGTCGGCAGCAAGAGATCGATGTCGCCGTCGCGACAAGCGGCACGTAGTGCTTCTCGCCACCCCACACGAGCGCATCGCTCACCTTCTCGTCGGCGTCGAACAGACGGAAGGGCTTGAAGCTCTTGTACCCCCATTCCAGCATGCGGCGCGATTCCGATTCCCGATCCTCGGGCGACTCCAGCCCGTTGACCACGAGGATCAGCCGCTGATCGCCGCGCTGGGCGCTGGCCACGAGTCCGTAGCCCGACTCCTTCAGATGCCCGGTCTTGAGGCCGTCCACGCCGATATCCGCCCAGACCAGCGGATTGCGGTTGCGGAAAGTGAACTTGTCCCGGTAGCGGAACTCCTTCTGGCCGAAATAGTGATAGTACTCCGGGTACACCTCGATCAGGTGCTTCGCGAGGATCGCCAGATCCCGCGCCGACGTGAGGTGCCCTTCGGCCGGCAGGCCGTTCGTGTTCACAAAGGTCGACTGGGTCATCCCCAACTCCTTTGCGTAATCGTTCATCATCTTGACGAAGGCTTCTTCGGTCCCTGCGATGCCTTCGGCGAGGATGATGGTGGCGTCATTGCCTGACTGCACGGTCACGCCCTGGATCAAATCGCCGATCGGGATGGGATCGCCGAGCGGGGCGAACATCGCCGCCGTGCCCGAAGGCGCGCCGCCCGTCCGCCATGCATGTTCGGAGACGATGAAGCTGTCGTCGAGCTTGAGCCGCCCGGTCTTCAGCTCACGGAACACCAGCGCGAGAGTCATGAGCTTGCTCATGCTCGCCGGAATCATGCGCGTGTCCGCGTTCTTCTCGTAAAGCACGAGATCGGCGCCGGAATCCAAGAGGATGGCGTATTGAGCCTTGGTGTCGAAGCCGTCCGGCTTCTGCGCCGCAGCCTGTGCCAGACCGACGGCGGACGCCGCACCGAGGGTGACGGCGGCGCAAGCTACGGCGATTTTCATCAATCTACGCAGGGCGCACACGAGCGGACTGGGGTTGGAAGAAGCGGGCTTTGCCGCCGCGGACCGGCTACCGCAGGCCTCCATTCACTATCGACGCCCGCGTCCAAAAATCAACCGGCTCGGCCCCAACGCTCAGTTTTGCAAGACGATTTTGGCGCCCAGATAGCCCGCTTCGGTCACCTGCGGCAGCGCCGCCGCCGCCGCGATCCCGTCCGCGAAGGGCCCGACCCGGACCCGGTAGTAGGTCTCCCCGGCTACAGTGACGGGCGCGACGTCGACGGGCGCGATCCCGGAAAGAACAGCGCGGGCGCGCTCGGCGTTGTCCTTATCCTTGAAAGAGCCCGCCTGGATGGCCGGTCCGGCCGGCGGCGCGAGAAGGTTCGGCGAAGGCTGACGCGGCGGCACGATCGACCCCGTCTCCTCGGGCGAGGCCTGCAGCTCGGGGCGGAAGCCGGCCGTCGCCACGCTGTCCGGTTGCGGTTCCGGTTTGGGCGCAGGCGTCGGATCCGGCAGCGCGGCCACGGCGAATGATCGGTCCGCCCGGTCGGGCAATGGCGGTGGCGTGTGCTTTGCCGGCAGGCCGGCTAGCGCAATCGGGTCCAGCTCGGGCGGAACGGCTTGCGGCTTCGAGGCGTAGCGCTGATAGCCCCGGCTGACGAGATATTGCCGCTCATAGCTGTCGTCGCCGTTGAGAGGCGCGCGACGCAGATACTTCACACGCACTTCCGCGGTGCCGTTTCTGCGAAAGCCGAGCACCTCCGCCGAGCGCCGCGAGAGATCGATGATGCGGTCGTGCTTGAACGGGCCGCGGTCGTTCACGCGCACGACGAGCGAACGCCCGTTCTGGAGATTAGTGACTTGCGCATAAATCGGCAAAGGCAGCGTCGGATGCGCCGCGGACAAGCGGTCCATGTCGTAGATCTCGCCGTTCGCCGTGTAGCGGCCGTGGAACAGCTCCCCATACCAGGACGCCTGGCCGACCGCGTCGTATGAAGGATCTTCGCGCGGCGTGTACTGAATACCGGCGATCTCGTAGGGCTGGCCCACTTGATAGCGCCCTCCCCCCTTCGGCACCGGCTGGCCGAACGGAATGATGCGCTCGCCGAGCCCCACGCCCTCGTCGCGGCCGCAAGCGGAGATGGCCAATGTCAAACTGGCAATGAGAAGCGCGCCCAGCACGAGGCGTGCGGGATGACGGCTGCCAAAAAGACTCTGAAGCCCGCCTGCACCACGTGCAAAGGAGAGCCGACCCACCCCACGCAACGTCCCTATCCCCGGAAGGGCTAACAAAAGATGCGCCGGAGAGACCTCGAACGCAAAACCCAAGCGGGCCCCTCCAGCGCGACACCACTGTCGGCCGAACTGCGTTAGCAAAGAATGAATCTCCAAACGATCCTCAAGCTCCGATGCGATCGAGACAGCGCGCGGCCACGTCCTCGACGGAATCGCTCGCGTCAATCCTATCGAAATCCATCGCACCGAGGTCGTAGGCGAGCTGCGCGTCCACAACTTGTGGCGTCGCGTCCGAGACGTCGCCGACGCGCTGCGCGACCCGCGCACGCATCACCTCCGGCGGCACATCGAGCCAAAGCCCGGTGAAGGCGGCGTCATGCTCTGCGGCGAGCGCGGAGACCGCCGCCCGCTCCTCCGGCTTTGCATGCACGGCGTCGATGATCACCGGCCAGCCGGCCCCGAGCGCGAGGACCGCGCGCTTGCGGCACAGCGCATAGACCAGGTCCGAAACCTCCTGAGTATAGGCCGACGCCGGCAACCGCGCCTCGGGCGCCACGCCGAACAGGTGCTTGCGCGCCGCGTCGCTCCGCACCAGCACCGCGCCGGGAAACGGCAGAAGCTCCGAAGCAAATGCCCGCGCCACCGTGGACTTGCCGCTGCCGGAAAGTCCGCCGACGGCGATGAGCCGCGGCCGCGCGGGTGCAAGATAGGCGCAGGCCAGATCGAAATAGGCGCGCACCTCCTCTCGCGTATCCGCCGTATCACGTGTCGGCGACTGGCGGGCGCGCAGCAATTCGACCTTGGCGCGGATCATCGCGCGCAGCGACAGGAACAGCGGCAGGGCCGCGAGCCCCACAAGATTGCCGGCGTCGGCGGCGTCGAGATAAGCGTTGAGAACCGCGTTGGCGTGACTCGCAAGCCCGCGCTTGCCGAGATCCATCAACAGGAACGCGAGGTCGTACAGCACGTCGATCGTGGCGAGGCTGTCGTCGAACTCGAGCGCGTCGAACAGCACGGGCTCGCC
>NZ_LPWD01000136.1 GCF_001723295.1 Methyloceanibacter marginalis | reverse complement strand
GTCGAACGTCCCATCAAGATCGGCGACTACATCCAAGTCGGCGGCCAGGAGGGGACGGTCAAGAAGATCAGCGTACGCTCCACCGAAATCGAGACCATTCATCGGCAATCGGTGATCATTCCGAACGCACGCTCATCACCGACCCCGTGGTCAACTGGATGCATCTCGACAAGAGCTGCCGCCTCGACATTCCCATCGGCGTCGACTACGACACCGACGTGAGCAGTTGCGCTCCGTGCTGCTTGGCGTGGCGAGTGAGTATCGTGCCGTCTTGAAGTCGCCCCCGCCCGTGGTTTATTTCGCGGGGTTCGGCGACTTCTCGCTCGATTTCGAGCTCCGCGTGTTCCTGCGCGACGTACGCGAGCGCATAAAATCCTTGAGCGAGCTCCGCTTCGCCATCCTTGCGGCGCTCCGGGAGGCGGACATCAGAATTCCGTTCCCGCAGCAGGATATGCACATCAAAAGCGACGGCGTGGCCCAAGAGGGTGCGGCAGAAGACGAAAAAGCCCCCGCCCGGCCCCGGGCCAAGGCGAAGCGCGCCACAACCCAGAAGGGAGCTTGAGGCGCACGCTTACGTTTCGCTCGATAAACACTAATTAGTTCAATTACTTATGCAGCATCAACCAAGGTGTAAGGCTGACGGCGCTATAGAGCGTCCATGACCGATGGCGCGCGGCAGGACGGGTTGCTGAGGGGTGGCTTTTCGGCCATCGAGGACTCCTATCGGCTTCTCGTCGAGAGCATCACCGATTACGCCATCTACATGCTCGACCCGAACGGGGTCGTCACCAATTGGAACCGCGGCGCCCAGCGCTTCAAGGGTTACGCGGCCGACGAGATCGTCGGGCATCATTTCAGCCGATTCTTCACCGAGCAGGACCGTGCCGACGGCTTACCGGAGCGCATTCTGGCGACCGCCGAGCGGGACGACCGCTTCGAGGGGCAAGGTTGGCGCATCCGCAGCGACGGCACAAGATTTTGGGCCCATGTCGTCGTCGACACCATTCGTAACGACGAAGGGGACGTGCTGGCTTCGCCAAGATTACGCGCGACATCAGCGAGCAGCGTAAGGCCGAGGAGCGCCTCTATCGGCTCGCCCACTACGATCCGCTGACGGCTCTGCCGAACCGCATCACCTTACGTGAGACTCTTGATAAGGCCATCCAGTCAAGCTCCGGGGCGACGGTCCTGATGATCGATCTGGACGGATTCAAGGAAGTCAACGACACGCAGGGCCATGCGGCTGGCGATGTTGTCCTCAAGGCCGCCGGGGACCGGTTGAAAGAGCGCATCGGAACCCGCGGCACGGTCGGCCGGCTCGGCGGCGACGAATTCGCGGTTGTCCTGCCTAATCTCTCCGATCCGCTCGAGGCGGCCAAGATCTGCGACGATCTGCTCGCAAGCTTCCGTGCGCCGTTTGGCTCGGAGGGACAGGATGCGTTTCTGGGCCTGAGTCTTGGCATCGCTATGAGTCCCAGCCACGGAGACTGCGCCACCGACCTACTTGCGAGCGCGGACTTCGCCCTCTATCGCGCCAAATCCGAACCCAGCATGGGCTACTGCATCTTCCAGCCGGCGCTCCGCCAAGCCGCGCTCGCGCGGCGCAACTGCGACCAGGAACTCCGCGAGGCGGTGGCCCAAGGCCAGCTCGAGATGAACTATCAACCGCTGGTCCGTCTGGAAGATTACCGTGTGACCGGCGCCGAGGCGCTCCTGCGTTGGCGTCACCCGCAGCATGGTCTCATCGCGCCGGACGCCTTTCTGGACGTCCTGGAGCGCGGCAGACTCGCGCGAGCGGTCGGCGATTGGACGATACACGAGGCGGTGACTCTGGCCCGCCGCGTCCGTGCGCTTGGCAATCCGAGCTTCCGCGCTAACGTCAATCTCTTCGCCGTGCAACTCCGCCAGGACGAGCTCGCCAAGACGGTGACCAAGGCGCTTGAGGCAAACGGTCTCCCGCCCGACGCGCTGGAGCTCGAGATCACCGAGAATATCTTCCTGCAAGAGGGTGAGGCGATGATCGGCCCCTTGCGTCAGCTCCGCGATCTCGGCGTGGGAATTGCCTTCGACGACTATGGCACCGGCTTCGCCTCGCTGAGTCTCTTGAAGCGCTTCCCCCTCACCAGGCTCAAGATCGACCGCAGCTTCGTGCGGAATCTTTGCTCCGACAAGGAAGATGAAGCCGTAGTCCGGGCCATCGTTTATCTCGCCGAGAGTTTCGGCTTGGAGGTCACGGCCGAAGGTGTGGAGCGGGAGGACCAGCGCCAGCGCCTCCTTGAGCTAGGCTGCGAGAGCGCGCAGGGCTATTTGTTCGGCCGCCCGATGACGGGACAGCGCATTATGGAGATCATGAACGGCGCACAGCACGAGGGCCTTGCCCGCTGGCCGCATTTCCCGCCGAAACGTACCGACGTCGCGAACAAGACCTTCGTCAAACGCGCCTAGCGCACCCTGCAAGAACTGACTGCCCGCTAGCTAACGTGCGGCCCGCGCATTTCTTGGATGGCGGCCTGGATACGGCGCCAATTCGCGGCTTCCGCCTTGTCGCCATGCTTCTCGCACTCGGTCGCCTTCTGCGCGGCCTCGACCGCCGCCTTCTGGCCATGGGTTCCCAGAAAGCGCCGTGCATAATCGTGGATTTCGTTCATATCCATGGAACGGCCTCCTTGGTGCTGTGCTTGGTGGAACGCGAAGCTCTCCGATGAACATCGCGATCGCCATGAGACAGATCAAGAGGGGCCATTGAATGGCAAAAATGGCGATTATTCCCTGAGAATAGGGCCACCGGCGGCCGCAGCCGCCGGTGCTCCGTCACTAGTCGTCGTAGCCGACAAGGATCTCGCCGGTCGCGGGGTGGACGTGGGCCTCCATGCGGGTGCCGTTCTTGGTCAACTCGACCTCGTAGGCGCCATCGTCGGCCTCGATCTCATCGACTTTGTAGCCTTGAGCCGAGAGCTTGTCGGCGATCTCCGCGGGAGCCAGCCACTGGTCCTGGGGCACGTTCAAGCGTTGAGCGCCATCCCAGTCTGCCAGGGCAGGCATCGCAGCCAGCATGGAAAGGCCCAGCAGCGTCGGAATGAAAAATTTTCGCATCGTTCTTCTCCTGTTTTTTCCTGTTTTTGTCGCGGCGTTGTGTGCCGGGCTTCAACCTGCCAAACACCCCCTGACGAGGGCCTGACCGGCCCTGTCAGCCATTTGTCAGCCCTTGGCGCGCAAGAGTCCGTTATGTTCAGGCCCCTCCCCGACGCCCGAGTCTGGCTCACTGCCGCAGCACTGCTTTGCGTCGTCACAGGCGCCGCGTTGGCCGGCGACGATATCGGTCATCAAGAAGCGCGCCGCCTCGTGCAGGAAGGGCGTATCCTGCCGCTCGCCGCAATCCTGGATGGCGTCGGCCAAAAGGTGCCGGGCGAGGTCCTGGAGGTCGAACTTGAATTCGACGACGGCACCTATGTTTACGAGCTCAAGATCCTGGGACGGAACGGCAGGGTTCAAGAGGTGGAGGTTGACGCGCCGAGCGGGACGATCCTCAAGATCGAGGACGATGACTGATGCGAGTGTTGATCGTGGAGGACGAGCCGCGCATCTGCGCCGACATCTCGCGCACGCTTTCCGGCACGGGCTATTCTTGCGACTGGGCCACCGACGGTGAGGACGCCTGGTTTCGCGGCGAGACGGAGTCCTACGACCTCATCATTCTCGATCTCGGCCTGCCGAAGATGGACGGGCTTACCGTCCTGAAACGCTGGCGCGCGGCCGGACGTCAAACGCCGGTTCTGGTGCTTACGGCGCGCGGCGCGTGGCCGGAGCGTGTGGAAGGCATTGCGCCGGCCGACGACTACCTGACCAAACCCTTCCGCATGGAGGAGTTGGTCGCGCGCGTGCGCGCTCTGATCCGGCGTTCCACCGGGCATGGCACGCCTATCCTCGAGGCCGGCGGAATACAGCTCGATACCAAACAAATGCACCTGACGTTGGACGATGTTCCAATTCCGCTCTCGCCGCTCGAGTACCGCTTGATCGCCTATCTGATGCATCACAAAGGGCGCGTGGTCCCGGCAAGCGAGCTTTTGGAGCATCTCTACGGCGATGACGATGCGCGCGACGCCAATGCGCTGGAGGCGGTGATCATGCGCTTGCGAAAGAAGCTCGGCGCGCGGGCGATCGAGACGCGGCGCGGCTTCGGCTATCTGGTCGCCGGCGAGGAAGCGACGTGAGCTTCACGTCCTTGCGGCTTCGGCTCTTGCTCGGCGCCGGCGCCTTTATTCTGACCGCCCTCGCGCTGGCCGCTCTCGGGCTGACCTTCTTGTTTCAAGACCATGTCGAACGCTGGGTGGACGGAGAACTCGACGGTTATCTCGATCAGGTCATCGCCGGCATCGACATCGAGCCCGGCGGTGAGCTCGCTGTGGCGGAACCGCCGGCCGATCCGCGATTCACACAGCCACTGTCCGGGCGCTACTGGCAGGTCGTCGTGGAACCTGACGGCCCGGTCCTGCGCTCGCGCTCGCTTTGGGACTTCGAAATCCCGCTGCTCCCCGCCGGGGCCGTGGACGATGAGGCCCGTCACGGACGGGTGCCCGGCCCCGACGGCACGCGCCTCTACCTGCTGCAACGGCATGTCCGATTGCCCTCGCGCCTCGGAGGACATACCGCCCTCGCCGCCGTCGCGGTCGATGCCGCGGAGGTCGCCGCGGCCGTGCGCCGCTTCGCCTCGGTGCTCGTGCCGTTTCTGCTGGTTCTGAGCGCCTTGCTGATTCTCGCCGCCTGGGTCCAGGTGCGCGTCGGACTGAGACCCCTGTCGGCCATGCAGAGCAAACTCGGCGCCATCGGCAGCGGCAAGCGATCGCGCCTCGGCGGCGGCTTTCCAGACGAGGTCCAGCCGCTCGCCAGCGAAATCGACGCGTTGCTCGATGCTCGGGACCGTGAGGTGGACCGTGCCCGTTCCCGCGCCGCCGATCTCGCCCACGGCCTGAAGACGCCGCTACAGGTGCTTCTGAGCGATGCCGAGCAACTGAAGCGCAAGGGCGAGACGGCCGTCGCCGAGGAGATCGAGACCATTGTTACGGCCCTGCAACGGCATGCGGAGCGGCAACTCTCTCGCGCGCGCATGGCGTCCTACTCGCCCAACGCCTCCGCCGACATTGCGGAGATCGCCGAGCAGGTCGCCCGGGTCATGAAGCGCACGCCCGAAGGCCAGCGCCTGGCCTGGCGGGCCGAGATCTCGCCGGATGTCAGGGCGCGCATCGATCCCCAGGATCTCGCCGAAGCGCTCGGCAACCTCACCGAGAACGCCGTTCGCCACGCGCGCTCCCGCGTCGTCATCGAAGCCACGCACGATGGCGCCACGGCACGCATCGCGATCGCCGACGACGGTCCGGGCATCCCATCGAGCAGCAGGATGAGGTGCTCG
>NZ_LPWD01000135.1 GCF_001723295.1 Methyloceanibacter marginalis | reverse complement strand
TTCCGCGCGGGACACTGAAGAGGCGGCCACAAAATCCGCCCGGGCGAACACCGTCAAGCAAGCGACGGCGCGGTCCGCCGAAAATCCGGCCGCCAAGGCGGCCGGTCCGGATGCTTCCAGGCAAGTGACGGTGCGATCCGATATGCCGGTCCTTCGCGCACCGGCGCCGGAGACAGCCCCCAGGCAACAATTGGCGATGCGGACCGAAAAGCCGACAGCCAAGAACGCGCCGCAGGCCCCGCTTGAGCGCAAGGCCATGAGGACCACGCGCGCAAACTGGTGGGATTGGCTCTTCGGCCGCTAGCCGGCTTTCAGGAAGCGCAAAGAAAAGGGCCGCCGTCAGGACTCTGGCAGCGGCCCTAAATCGCGGATCTCTCAAGGCTACTCGTCGTGCGTATTCACCACGAAATTGTCGAAGGTGAACGTCGCGGGCGCGTCTTCCGGGGAGATGCCGTACACGCCGATAACACCGCCATCCTTAGGCTGCCTGCCTTTGAAGCGCTGCACCTTGGTGCCGTTGATGAAGATGGTCGCGTCCTTGGGCTTCAGGTCGAGCTCGACACTATTCGTCTCGCCGACGCCCTTCTTGAGGGCCAGCGTCTCCTCCGTGAAGATCGTCGTCTGCTTGCCGTTCACGATCCTCCTGACCTCGATCCAGCCGTCGGCCCAGACGAACATCGAGTAGTAATTGTCCCAGTCCTGCCACCAGAATACGAGGCCGATGGGGCTATTCGGAATTTTGGAGGCCTCGGCGATCGTCATATCGATGCAGACATTGGCGCCATCGTTCCGCGTGCTGAAATTGACGATGCCGCCGTATTCTTTGACGACCAGGCACCGTCCTCGACATACAGGTTATCGTCGGACTCGCCCCACGAGACGTCCAGGAACTCAAACTCGTCCTCGAACAGAGCGTCGTCCGGATTGCACTCAGCTGCCGCGGGGCTGGCGGCAAGCGCCAAGCCAAGCGCGAGCGCGACGGCCACGAAACGCGATTGAAACTTCATTGCTCATCTCCATGCGGTGATGGCAGTCCACCCTCTGCCATATGTGAGAAGTCGCTCCGGGACGGGAGCTTATCGGCGAACAATGACATCTTCAAGCGAGCGCCAGCGCGCGCCGCACGCAGAGTGGCGCACGCTGTAACGTCTCGAAACTAGAGAGCAAATTGCGTCCGCTAGCGCGTCGGCATCGGCGTTTCGCCGCGATAATCATAGAAGCCGCGCTTGGTCTTCCGGCCGAGCCAGCCAGCCTCGACATATTTCACCAGCAGCGGACAGGGCCGATACTTGGAATCGGCGAGGCCCTCATAGAGAACCTGCATGATCGACAGACAGGTATCGAGCCCGATGAAATCCGCGAGCTGAAGCGGCCCCATGGGATGATGCGCGCCAAGACGCATGGCCGTATCGATCGCGTCAACCGAGCCGACACCCTCGTAGAGCGTGTAGACCGCCTCATTGATCATCGGCAAGAGAATGCGGTTGACCATGAAGGCGGGAAAGTCCTCGGAAACCGCTATGGTCTTGTCCAGCGTATCGACGAAATCTTTGGCCCGGGTGAAAGTCACGTCGTCCGTGGCGATGCCCCGGATCATCTCGACCAGCTCCATCACCGGAACCGGGTTCATGAAATGCATGCCAATGAAGCGCTCGGGCCGGTCCGTCGTGGCCGCCAGCCGCGTGATGGAGATGGACGAGGTGTTGGTGGCCAGCACGGCGTCCGGCTTGAGGAAGGGACACACCGCCACGAAGATCTTGCGCTTGACGGTCTCGTCCTCGGTGGCGGCCTCTACAACGAGGTCCACATCGGAGAAGTCCTGGAACGTCTCGGCGAAGGAGATCCGGCTCAACGCCTTGTCCCGGTCCTCCTCGCTGATCTTGCCCGAGGACACCTGGCGCGACATGTTCTTGGTGATGGCTGCGAGGGCCGTGTCGAACCGCTCCTTGGCGACATCGTTGATCGCCACATCGTAGCCGCCCAGCGCCACCACATGCGCAATGCCGCTTCCCATTTGGCCGCCGCCGACAATACCGACTTTGCTAATGGGCTCCACTTTACGCTCCTGCTCCGATTTCGATTCCGCGCGGAGTTTCGAACCTTCCACTATGTCGTCCATCACACGTCCTCATGAAGCCGCTACTCTCCGTATCCGGCTT
>NZ_LPWD01000134.1 GCF_001723295.1 Methyloceanibacter marginalis | reverse complement strand
GGCCTTCTTGGCCGGGGCCTTCTTCGCTTTCTTCTTCGCTACTGCCATTTTCATCCCCTCCTATCGGGTGGCTGGCTGATCAAAACACTCTAACTACACCCGCTCGTCGATCCGCACGTGTCGCACTTGAGACAGGTGCCGTTTCGTACGAGGGTAAAGTTACCGCATTCTCCACATGCTTCCCCTTCATAACCCTTAACGCGCGCTTCGGCGACAAGAACTGACGCACCGCGTTCGGCGAGGGCTTCGACGGCGAGAGCAACATGCTCGACCGTGTCCGACTGAGGGGATTGAGGTGATGCGGCGGCAAGGCCGGTCGCGTCCTGGAGTGCATCGTCATCGGCTTCTGCCTGTAACGCACGCGCTGGAGCGCTTCTGCCTTGCGCTTTGCTCGGCCCGAAGAACGGACGCTCACCGAGGCGACCACGAGTGAAGCCGGGTGAAACAAGAGCTTCGGGGAGACGGTCGCCTTCGCTAACGTCGCCGGAGCCGAGGGTTGTGCTGCCGATCTCACTTGGATCAACATGAGCAAGCTCGTACCGCCCAAGATAAGAAACTGCAAGCTCTCTGAACAGGTAGTCAAGGATCGAGGTGGCGTTCTTGATGACCTCGTTCCCGCGCACGGGGCCTGCCGGCTCGAAACGCGTGAAGGTGAAGGCATCGACGAACTCTTCCAGCGGCACGCCGTACTGCAAGCCGACGGACACCGCGATCGCAAAGTTGTTCATGAGCGAGCGGAAGGCGGCGCCTTCCTTGTGCATGTCGATAAAGATCTCGCCCAACCGACCGTCGTCATACTCGCCAGTTCTTAAGTAGACCTTATGACCGCCGACGACGGCCTTCTGGGTGTAGCCCTTGCGCCGGTCGGGCAATCGCAAGCGTTCGGCCCGGGCCCGCACCCGTTCGACGATCCGTTCCACCACGCGCTCGGCAATGACCGTGGCGCGCTGCACGCTCGGCTGATCGGAAGCAATCGCCGCCAGCACGTCGTCCTGCTCCTCTTCCTCCTCGGCGAGAAGCTGCGCGTTGAGCGGCTGGGACAGCTTGGAGCCGTCGCGGTAGAGCGCATTGGCCTTCAGCGCCAGGCGCCAGGACAGGAGATAGGCCTCCTTGCAGTCCTCGACGCCGGCGTCGTTCGGCATGTTGATGGTCTTGGAGATCGCGCCGGAGATGAAGCTGCGCCGCGGCCATCCGGATGTGGTCTCCACCGAGAGGGAGCGCTTGCCCTTGCGGCCGCATGGGCTGGCGCAGTCGAACACCGGCAGATGCGCAGGATCGAGCCCCGGCGCCCCTTCGAGAGTCATGGCACCGCAGGCATATTCGTTGGCCGCCTCGATGTCGGCCTTGGAGAAGCCGATCTCCGCCAGGAGGTCGAAATCGGGCTGGTCGAGCCGCGCCGCCGCAAGGCCCAGCGTTTCCGTGCAGAAGGCTTCGCCAAGCGTCCATTTGTTGAAGACGAACTTGATGTCGAAGGCGGCCAACATGGTCTTCTCCACCGCTTCGATCTTCTCCGGGGTGAAGCCCTTGGCGGCGAGGGTCTCGTGATTGACCCCTGGCGCGTCCCTAAGCGTGCCGCGGCCCACCGCATAGTCGATGATGCGCTTGATCTCGTCCGCGCCGTAGCCGAGCCCTTCGAGCGCCTGCGGCACCATGCGGTTGATGATCTTGAAGTAGCCGCCGCCGGCGAGCTTCTTGAACTTCACGAGCGCGAAGTCGGGCTCGATGCCGGTGGTGTCGCAATCCATCACCAGGCCGATCGTTCCGGTCGGCGCGATCACCGTGGCTTGCGCGTTGCGGTAGCCGAAGTCCCGGCCGAGTTCGAGGGCCTGATCCCAGGCCCGCATGGCATGGGCCAGAAGGCGCGGGTCGGGGCAGGCGGCATGGTCGAGTGGCACCGGCGGCGTGGCCAGCTCCTCGTAGCCGTCGGCTTCGCCGCGGGCGGCACGGGCGTGATTGCGGATGACTTTGAGCATGGCCTCGCGATTCGCCTCATAGCCGGGGAAGGCTCCGAGCTCGCGCGCCATCTCGGCGCTCGTCGCGTAGGCGACGCCGGTCATGATGGCGGTGAGCGCGCCGCCGAGCGCCCGGCCTTCATCGGAGTCGTATGGAATGCCCGAGGCCATCAACAGGCCGCCGATATTGGCGTAGCCCAGCCCAAGCGTGCGGTACTCGTAGGAGAGCTGTGCGATCTGCCGCGAGGGGAACTGCGCCATGGTCACGGCGATCTCGAGCACGATGGTCCACAGCCGGACGGCGTGCTCGTAGCCCTCGATATCGAAGCTCCCGTCCGCGGCGCGGAACGCCATCAGATTGAGCGAGGCGAGATTGCAGGCCGTGTCGTCGAGGAACATGTACTCCGAGCACGGGTTCGAGGCGCGGATATCGCCGGCCGCCGGGCAGGTGTGCCAGTCATTGATGGTGGTGTGGAACTGAATGCCGGGATCGGCGCAGGCCCAGGCGGCCGTAGCGATCTGCTCCCACAAATCGCGTGCCTTCAGCGTCTGCGCCACGCCGCCGTTCTTGCGCAGGATCAGGTCCCAATCGCCGTCGGCCTCCACGGCTTGCAGGAACTCGTCGGTGACCCGCACCGAGTTGTTGGAGTTCTGGCCGGAGACCGTGCGGTAAGCTTCGGAGTCCCAGTCCGTGTCGTAAGTGGGAAAGTCGATGGACGTATAGCCCTGGCGTGCGAATTGGATCATGCGCCGGACCATGTTGTCGGGCACCTTGGCCTTCCGCGCGTTCTTGACCTCGCGCTTCAGCGCCGGGTTCCGCTTGGGATCGAAGCAGTCGTCGCCGTCCCCCTCGCAGTTCACGCAAGCCCTGAGCACGGCATTGAGCCGCTCGGACAGGATCTTCGAGCCGGTGACGAGCGCCGCCACCTTCTGCTCCTCGACCACTTTCCAGTTGATGTAGGACTCGATATCCGGATGGTCGATGTCGACCACCACCATCTTGGCGGCGCGGCGCGTGGTGCCGCCCGACTTGATGGCGCCGGCCGCCCGGTCGCCGATCCGAAGGAAGCTCATCAGGCCCGACGATTTGCCGCCGCCCGACAGGGGCTCCTTCTCGCCGCGCAGCCGCGAGAAATTGGTGCCGGTGCCCGAGCCATACTTGAAGAGGCGCGCCTCGCGCACCCAGAGATCCATGATGCCGTTCTCGTTGACGAGATCGTCTTCGATCGACTGGATGAAGCAGGCATGAGGCTGGGGATGCTCGTAGGCGGACTCGGACGCCTTCAGCTCGCCCGTGCGGAAATCGACGTAATAGTGGCCCTGGCTCGGCCCATCGATGCCATAGGCCCAGTGGAGGCCCGTGTTGAACCATTGCGGGCTGTTCGGCGCGCCCATCTGCTTGGCGAGCATGTGGCGCATCTCATCGTAGAAGGCGGACGCATCCTCCTCGGTCGAGAAATAGCCGCCCTTCCAGCCCCAATAGGTCCAGGTGCCGGCCAGCCGGTCGAACACCTGCCGGGCGTCGACCTCGCTGCCGAAGCGCTCGGCTTCCGGCAACGCCTCGAGCGCGTCGGTGTCGGGCACCGACCGCCACAGCCAAGACGGCACGGAATTCTCCTCGACGCGCTTCAGCTTCGCGGGCACGCCGGCTTTGCGGAAATACTTCTGGGCAAGGATATCCGCCGCGACCTGACTCCAATGGTCCGGCACGGAAAACCGCTCCAGAGCGAAGACGACCGAGCCGTCCGGGTTCTTGATCTCGCTGCCGCTCTCGCGGAAGGCGATCCCCGCATAAGGTGACTGTCCTGGCTCGGTAAAACGTCTTTGAATCCGCATCTTGCTCGTATCCCCCTCAATCATGCGTTCGGTAGCGCCATCGCGCGAACCTTCGAAACTGAGGCGATTCTCTCCCCGCATCAATCGCCCTATCAATATCTAGCGCTCAGAGGTTACTTTACCACTAAACCCTGTGGGCAGGGGCAGGAATAGTATGTGGAAAGCTGGTGGACGACTTGCAACCGGCGACCAGGAAAGGCCGCTGAAAACCGCGATTTCTGCCTCTCGCGGAAACGGGGCCTGCGCCGGGGGCCTGAGCGCCGCCCCCGTGCAAAACCTGTTGAAGGCGGGGGTCGGTGCGCGGCCGGCAGGGCGCCCGCGCGAACGCCGGCCCTTCACCCTCTATTCACCAGTTTACGCGTAATTTCCCTGCAAAGAGGCGGACGTCTGCGCCGGGCGGGAATCGAGTCGGATTCAATGTTGCATCATCGCGCGCTCGGACGCGACCTCGATCAGCTCCTTGTCTCTGTTATCGACAACCGCCGGCCTATGCTCGCCATGATGCGCGCCATGCTGGCGGCGATCGGCGCCGGGCGGATCGAGACCCACGAAAATCCCCAGGAAGCACTGTTGGCCATGCGGCGGAGCGCGCCGGACGTGGTCATCGCCGCGGCCTCCATGCAGCCGTTCGGCGGCGCGGACCTCGTCAGGTCCATGCGCAACAAAGACGCCGGCCCTCTTTGTTTCGTGCCCGCCATGATCATGAGCGCTCACGCCAAGGCCGGCCTCGTCGCCGAAGCGCTCAGGGCAGGGGCTCATCAGGTCCTGGTGCTGCCCACCTCGGCCTCGACGCTCTATCGCCGGCTCGACTGGCTGGTGAACGACGACCGTCAATTCGAGCTGATCGACGGCCATTACGTGGTTGCTGGCCTCGAAGAGCGCTTGGCGCTGAGCGTCCCGCGTCCCGCCTACCAGCCAATGCCCGCCAAGGCGCCGCTTGCGGTGGGCGACACCGAGACGCTTGCGGGTGCGGAAGCTACGCGGTCAGGCTGCGGGCGGCGCAGAACTAGCGGATCTTTGGGCCGCTGGACAGGAGCCCGCACCAAGGGCCATAGTCCCGGGCTGACGCTCTCACAAAGACGCTGAACCAATCCATGGGACTTCTCAGTGAAATGTTTGCCTGGTGGAAGGGCAACACCATCGGCACGCGCCTCTACACTTGGCGGAAGGGCGAGCGAGTCGGTGAGGACGGGCTCGGCAATATCTACTACCGGGAGCGCAACGGCACGCGCCGCTGGGTCACCTACGCGACCCTGTCGGAGCCCACGCAAATCCCGCCCGCATGGCACGCCTGGCTGCATTTCATCGTGGATGAGCTTCCAACCGAGGAAGACTACCGCCCGCGGCCCTGGGAAAAAGCGCACCGTCCGAACATGACGGGGACCTACGAGGCCTACCGGCCGCCCGGCTCGGTGTTGCGCCCGAAGGTCAAGGACCAGCCCCTCGATTACGAGCCGTGGCGACCCGAGTGATGCACGGAGCCACGACGGACACCGCGCCGCCCATTGTCGTTCAGCGCTGGTCGGCGTCCGACTATGCGAAGAACGGGCGCTTCGTGCAGGATTTGGCGGGTCCCATCTTCGCCATGCTCGCGCCGAAGCCCGGCGAGCGCATCCTCGACCTTGGCTGCGGTGATGGAACGCTGACCGCGGAGATCAAGGCCGCGGGAGCCGACGTGCTCGGCGTCGATCTCTCGGACGAGCTGCTTGCCGTGGCGCGCATGAAAGGCCTCACGTCCGCAAGGCCGACGGCCACGCGCTCGACTTCGTGCAGGAGTTCGACGCGGTGTTCTCCACGCGGCGTTGCATTGGATGCGTGCCCCCGCTCTCGTGATCGCCGGCGTGGCGCGCGCGCTTAAACCCCGCGGCCGGTTCGTGGGCGAGCTCGGCGGTCACGGCAATGTCGCTGCCATCGCCACGGCCATGCGGGCGGTGGGCGCATCGCGCGGTGGCGACCCGGCGCATGTGGCGCCGTGGTTCTTCCCGACCGTGGAGGAATATGGCGGCCTTCTCGGCAAGCACGGTTTTAGCGTCCGCGAGATCGCTCTCGTGCCGCGTCCGACCCCGCTCAAGACGGGCATGGAAGGCTGGCTCAGGACCTTCGGCCGTTCCTTTTTCGACCAGTTCGAGGAGCCCGAGCGCACCGTGGTCCTGAACGAGGCTTTGGAGCTCTTGCGGCCGTCCCTCTGCGATGCCCAAGGTCGCTGGACCGCCGATCATGTCCGGCTCCGGTTCAGCGCCGAGCGCAATGCCGAGGACTAGGGGGCTCAGGGGTGAGGCGCCTGTGCCACACCGTTGCCCCAATGATCGACGAGGCGTTTGATGCTAAGGGAGCACACCCGGGGCAACCGGCAAGGGGCAGGGCGGCATGAGGCGTGCAGCGTGATGCGAAGCGAAAGGATCTCCATGGATCGGCGGGGCTCGTCGGCTGGGCGCTTTTGGCAGCGGTTGCGGCATGCGCCATGGCGCTGCCGGGTGAGGCTCTCCATGCCGAGGCCATCAAAAACGAGGTCGCCGTCTTCGCCGCCCTCGACAAAGTGACGGGCCGCATCTCACATCTGGAAGTTCCCATCGATCAGACGGTCGAATTCGGCGCGCTGAAGGTCACGCCGCGTATTTGCGATACGCGCCCGGCGACCGAGACGCCGCATACCACCTCATTCGTGGAGGTCGACGAGGTCAAGCTCACGGGCGAGGAGCACCGCATCTTCACGGGCTGGATGTTCGCCGAAAGCCCCGGCCTTCACGCTGTGGAGCACCCGGTGTTCGATGTCTGGCTGACCAACTGCAAGACCCCGATCGGCGGGACGCCTCTGAAGCGCGGCGAATGCGCCTTCCGGCGAGGTGCCGGAAGCGGCCGAGGCAGAGCATGCGCCAGCGCCGGCACCTGCGCTGCCGCCTGCGGACGCAGCGCCCGCGCCGCCGCCGGCCGCGGAAGCCGAGCCCGACGACGGCGTGCTTCCCTGGCTCGTGCCCAACGACTCTTCGAGAAGGCGCTGAAACGTCTGACGGCTGACCTCGATGGCGCCGAAGCGGGCGAGGTGTCCGGTGACGAACTGGGTGTCGAGCAGCGTGAAGCCGCCATATTTCAGACGGGCGACGAGATAGACCAGTGCGATCTTGCTGGCGTCCCGCGCTGTGGAGAACATGCTTTCGCCGAAGAAGGCGCGGCCCAGATGCACGCCGTAAAGGCCGCCGATCAGCTCGCCCTCCTGCCAGACCTCGACCGTGTGGCAATGACCGAGCGCGAACAGCTCTCGATAGAGACCGCGGATGCGGCCGTTGATCCAGGTTGAGCGGCGTCCCGCCCTGGGCGCGGCGCAGCCCTCGATCACGCCTTCGAAGTCGTTGTCGATTTTGACGTCGAAGCCGCCGCGGCGGATGGTGCGCGCCAGGCTCTTCGGCACGTGCACGTCGTCGAGCGGCAAGATACCCCGCCGCTCAGGTCGATCCAATAAAGGGCGTTGTCGTCCGCGCTCTCCGCCATCGGGAAGATGCCGCAGGCATACGCCTTGAGCAGCACCTGCGGCGTGATCTCGATCATCACGTCGTCGATGGAGGTCATGACGCGCTATCCCGAGCGCTCCGTGTTGGGCGCCAGATGGTCCTCAAGCCAGTGAATGTCGTAGTCGCCGTCGACGATGTCCGGTTCCGAAATAAGCGAAGAGAACAGCGGGATCGTAGTCTCGATGCCATCGACGACGAATTCTCCAAGTGCCCGCTTGAGCCGCATCAAGCATTCGTTGCGCGTGCGGGCATGCACGATGAGCTTGCCGATCAGACTGTCATAATACGGCGGAATGGTGTAGCCCGCGTAAGCGCCTGAATCGACCCGGACGCCAAGCCCGCCCGGCGGATGAAAATGGGTGATTGTCCCCGGCGACGGACGAAAGGTGTGCGGATTCTCGGCATTCACGCGGCATTCGATGGCGTGACCGTTGAAGTGCACGTCCTCTTGCTTGAGCGAAAGCGGCGCGCCGGCGGCGATGCGGATCTGCTCGATCACCAGGTCTAGCCCGGTGATCATCTCGGTGACCGTGTGCTCCACTTGAAGCCTTGTATTCATCTCGATGAAGAAGAACTCGCCGTTCTCGTAGAGGAACTCCACGGTGCCCACGCCGCGGTATTTTAGTTTGCGCATGGCCGCCGCCACGATTTCGCCGATGCGCACGCGCTCGCTGTCGTTCAGCGCGGGCGAGGGGGCCTCTTCCCAAAGCTTCTGGTGGCGGCGTTGCAGCGAGCAGTCCCGCTCGCCGAGATGAATGGCGTTGCCGTTGCCGTCGGCCAGCACCTGCACCTCGATGTGGCGCGGCTTCCGAGATATTTCTCCAGATAGACCGTGTCGTCGCCGAAGGCGGCGCGCGCTCG
>NZ_LPWD01000133.1 GCF_001723295.1 Methyloceanibacter marginalis | reverse complement strand
CGAACCGCTACATCTCCGACCGCTTCCTCCCCGACAAGGCCATCGACTTGGTCGACGAGGCGGCGTCGCGCTGCGCATGCAGGTGGACTCCAAGCCCGAAGAGCTCGACGAGCTCGACCGGCGCATCATGCAGCTCAAGATCGAGCGCGAGGCCTTGAAGAAGGAAACGGACTCAGCCTCCAACGGACCGGCTGGAGAAGCTCGAGAAGGAGCTCGTCAATTTGGAAGAGTCCGCCAACGCCATGGCCGCGCGCTGGCAGGAAGAGAAAGAGAAATTGGGCGCCGCGCAGAAGATCAAGGAAGATTTGGACCACGCGCGCATCGAGCTGGAGCAGGCCCAGCGCAAGGGCGACCTCACCAAGGCGGGCGAGCTCGCTTACGGCGTGATCCCCGACCTCGAAGCGAAGCTTCAGGCAATCGAGGAGGAAGAGGGCAAGGCCGGCTCCCTCGCGCAAGAGGTGGTCGAGCCCGACATGATCGCGCAAGTCGTCTCGCGCTGGACCGGCATTCCCGTGGACAAGATGCTCGAAGGCGAGCGCGAAAAACTTCTGGCGATGGAGACGGAGATCGCCCGCCGCGTGGTCGGCCAGGAGGAGGCGGTCCGCGCCGTGTCGACGGCCGTGCGCCGCTCACGCGCCGGGCTGCAAGACCCCAACCGGCCCATGGGCTCGTTCATGTTTCTGGGCCCGACCGGCGTCGGCAAGACGGAGCTTTCCCGCGCGCTCGCCGAGTTCCTGTTCGACGACGAGCACGCGATCCTGCGCATCGACATGTCCGAGTATATGGAGAAGCACGCGGTGGCCCGGCTCATCGGCGCGCGCCGCCCGGCTATGTCGGCTATGAGGAAGGTGGCGCGCTCACCGAGGCCGTCCGCCGCCGCCCGTACCAGGTCATTCTCTTTGACGAGATCGAGAAGGCACATCCGGACGTGTTCAACGTCCTGCTCCAGGTGCTCGACGACGGCCGGCTCACCGACGGCCAGGGCCGCACGGTCGACTTCCGCAACACGCTCATCATCATGACCTCCAATCTCGGCTCCCAATATCTGGTCAACCAGAAGGAGGGCGAGGATCCGGAGGTCGTCGAGGCCCAGGTCATGGAGATCGTGCGCGCGCACTTCAAGCCCGAGTTCCTGAACCGCGTGGACGAGATCATCCTGTTCCATCGGCTCCGCCGCGAGCACATGGCGAACATCGTCGACATCCAGATGAAGCGGCTCGCCAAGCTCCTGACCGACCGCAAGATCACGCTCGATCTCGACGAAGACGCCAAGACCTGGCTCGGCAACAAGGGCTACGATCCGGCCTATGGCGCCCGGCCCCTGAAGCGCGTGATCCAGAAATACGTGCAGGATCCGCTCGCCGAGATGATCCTCGAAGGCAAGATCCACGACGGCGAGACCGTGAAGGTCTCCGTCAAGGACGGCAACCTCACGTTTAATGGCGAGGCGAGCACCGCCAAGGCGGCTTAGGGGGAAGGCACGAAGGCTTCAGCTGTGGTTTCAAGAAAAGCCCTTTCGATCTCGCGGCCAGCGCCTTCCACGAGTGAGCGAGCCATGTTCGGGAGTTCGTCACGGGCACGACGATAGTCGTCCAGCCTAATAGGTGACGGGCTCTCCGGCGCGTCTAGCCGCATGACGTGATCCTTACCTAATATCAAGTATGCCTGCCCCAAAGCGTTCAAGGACTGCGCTCGCATTGCTGCTGTTATAGCGCTTCTCCACTGAACCAAACCTCCTTTGGCTTTTTTGGTATCTACTTTGAAAGATGTCTCACCACAGCCGAGGCTGAGCACGCTGATTTGGCGGCGATCGACGTCAAAACATGCCAGGGCGTCAACCACGGCGTTCATAATGGGGTTGTTCGCCCACAGACCACCATCGACCATCGTATAACCGTTATTCGGAACTGCTTCGAAGAAGGTAGGTGCGGCCGCTGTAGCAAGTCCGACAGAAACCATACTTGCAAAGCGATCGCGCCTATAGTCGGGATGATGCGGGGTCTTGTAGATCCAGGGCTCTCCATAGCGGCCTTCAAAGGCTGGGATGCACAATCTTGTCTTTGCTTCCCCTAAAGCGCTATCGCCAAACATTCGCATCAGCTCGTTCTGCAGCGGTTCTCGCTCGTAAAGATACCGATGACCGCGCACGGCGAGTCGGTAGATACGTCCCAGCCATGAGCAGGGAGGGAAAATTAGGCTTCCCCGCTCGATGTACACTTTCTCGATATCGGTGGATGTCAGACCACTAGCAAGACCTAGGGCGATGATGCCGCCGGTCGAAGTGCCCGCTATTAGATCGAAGTAGCCGGCGATCGACTTACCATCGAGGTAGCGCCGTTCCAATTCGGCTAATACTGAAGCAGGAAGGATGCCGCAAATACCCCCACCGTCTATGGAAAGAATGCGAAAGGGCCGATCCTCGGGCCAAGGCAACGGCATCCGCCTCTTCTGAAGTGTGCCCTCGGAACGGCGTGGCGGAGCATAGTTCACTGCGCTGTTTCCTTCGATAGGCTGCTGCCATGTCGGCCACCGCCATGCCATCGGCCCGTTGCAAGCCACCCCTCGTAGCAAGCGAGCCAATCCGCTGACCAAGGGATGGTAGTAAGCGCTATCAGATCGTTGTGGCTCCACTCGTCGCCCTCCGGATCGAAAAGACATAGCGGCGACAAAGTGATGTCATCCTCATCGAAGTACACATGCGGCAGCGGGTTCTCCTCTAATGCGTCGAGCCGCGGTCTAGAGAAGGGGAGAGAACGCGCACTACTGGGAACTGCCACCGGCAACTACGGTCGCCTTGGTCTAACGGCAGGCGGTAGTCAACCACGATGCGATATGTGCGCTCGATGCCAGCCAGTGAGCCAAACCAGATCGCCTGTTCCGCCGTCTGCTCGGCCAACTCAAAGCCTGGCCAGTAGCGATGCATGGCCTGAACCTGCTGTGCGACGGTTTTCATCGGTTCTTGGTAGCCGTTCCATAAAATGTATGAGAACGAGGCTGGCTAAGTGCGGGCCGTATGATCGCGGGTGTTGAGACCCCCAACCCAGTGATGACTCGACCTGTTTTCGCGACCGAACGCTCGCCCCCTTGAATGGCGCGCCCCATTCTTGCTGCATACTCATTTACAACGGTCTGGGCAGGACTCTCACCAAACATGGCAACCAGCAAGTCGCGCTTCTTATCCAACCCGACTTGCTCGGAGAACAGGCCAGCAAGCTGACTGCGAAAGTGCCTCAGATCATCCATACAAATTCGTTGAGCTTGAAGGTTTTCGGGCCAACGGTCCGTGAATCTCTCCTCCATGCAAGCCGGGTTGCGGACATCGACCAACACTCCGTCCTTATTCGCCTGTTCAAGGGCAGAAAGCATGCACGCAGAGATAGCTTCCAACGCGCCGCCGATGCTGTTACCTGGCACTGCCGCTTCAAGGGCGAAACAAGCCATCATCACGGATGGCGGAATTCTGCCGGGTCGCTTTTCGTAACGAATGTTTCGATTTCGCTTGAGGAGCTGAAGCGCCACTACAGTCGATGATTTACCGCCCTCAATTGTTGAGTGGGATGGGACTGGTTTCGACTCGGCCTCTGCGCGTATCAGCTCAGAATCCTGGACGCGTTTGGCATAGGCCATCGCGAACGCGAGGTCTATCGACGCATTGGTGTTGAAACGCTCCACGAACCCATAGCTGTTCATCAAAATGCGCCTATGCAGCGAAGCGGGCTCTTCGGCTTTGGCGTGGAAAATGAAACTCCTTCGAGGGTCGTTTTCGTCAACCAGTTGCGAAGGCGTTATATCCAGATGCATTCCGTCGCTGTAATACACCGTCACGCAGCGACTTTGCCGTTCTACCATCCCGTGATATCGAGACCCTGGCTTTCCGTTAATCGCTTGAAAGAGTAGATTGAGCACCTCGGCGGGTAGGGCGGCTCCAATGCTCAGTTCAGCGACGACGTCGATATCAAACCCGTCTGCGCGCTTGCGAGATTTGATAGTGGACCTAATGGCCATCGAGCCTTGCGGGTAGAACAACTGAACCCGGCCGGCTAACGGGCTGTCGTGCCGCTCAATGTAGCCTCGAACAGCGTCCCATCGCTCAACAGCGAGCTGATGTTGGCTTGGGGGGAGTTCGATTGCAATTGCTACTCCGGCAAGCAGGGTTTCTCCTACTGGCGCAGTAGGTCCCAGGGGGGGCGAGCCCATCTTATCAAGCATTTGCTTTCCCTTCTGACGCTCGAAGTCTCTCACCGGAGCGCCCCACGAGAACATTGCTCCCGTTAAAGGATATAGGTATCCTCTAAGAGGATTGCAAATGAATCGGAGCCAGTCAACCTTTATCAGGATGACGGTCTCCTATTTGAGGAGGATGGTCCACGTGGCGGATATCTACACACATATATCTAAGGTGATTCGGGATCTTCGCGAAAAGAAGGGACTCAGCCAGGAGGCGCTGGCAGCAGCGATATCGGAGCCAAGCAATACCGTGTCTAGATGGGAAACTGAAACCTATCGCCCTTCTGCGGAGCAATTGGAAAAGCTGGCTCGCTTCTTCAAGGTTTCGATTACAGCTTTCTTTCCAGGCATGGAGAAGCTGTCTGATGTACCTGCCGCTTTGGCCTCGGCGACTCGGGGGCTAAAAAAGGACGATCTTGAAGAAGTGATTCGTTACGCGGAATTTCGAAAAGCTCGGTCGGCTCTGAAACAAGCTAAGGCCAAACCCAAAGCGAAGGGTGAGCGAGATGGTAACAAGTAGAACGGCCTACTATGAGGCACTTCGAGAGCTTGCTCTGTCAAAGAGAACGGAGTTTGACGTGAAGACCGCTGGTTTTGGTCTGCGTGAAGCGAGGCAAATTTATCGAGCGGAAGCCATCACCATTGATCGCAGACCGCTGCCTTCCTGTTTGAAGGCGATTTACATGTGCGATGAGGTGGACGTATCAGTTGCGATAAGGATCGGTCTACCAATGGAGCCCACTCTTTTCGCTTTAGTGCATGAACTAAAACACCATTGGGCGGACCAAGAACTGGTTAGAGCCGGTTATGTGACTTGCGGAGATTACAACCAAAACGAGCTTGTGGAAAAAGGTGCAGAGGTTTTCGCGGCGGAGTTCATATATCCCGTGGCAGAATTCAGCGACGACATTAAATCGCTCGGTGATGGGAAATGGGATGTAGACAAGATAATCCGCTTCAAACGGGAGGTATGTCGCGCGAAGGTTAGTTACACCTTTGTAAGGAAACGACTCGAGAGGTTGGGTCTTGTATCCCGTGATCAATTTGACGGTGTGAAGTTCCAAAAGAGGGAAGAGGAAATCTACGGTACCCCTCTCTACAAGCAACGGTGGTTTCGTGACAGGCGCCGAGCACGAACCTCCTAATGTTATCTCCGCCCCGAAATCTGCCGTACATTCATCCGTTCCTGCCCCGCTTGAGGGATGTGATCTAGGACCATCCATGTCCTATGGGACGCGTCACGTGGCGCGCGACCCGTGCGCTATCCCCCTCTTATGCCCGCCCACAAAACCTGGGGTACACTGCGTCCGTCATGCTCCTTTTGAGGGATGCGGTGCCTAGGACCGACCTGACATCGTGGAGCGTGATGCGGTGCTCGAGGTCAACCGCGTGTCTCTGAGATGCCTCCGGACCGAAAGGCGTGGCGGAAGGGGACTTGCGGCCGGTGTAACGGACCGCCTCGGGCCGTCTTAGGCTCCCGCCCCGTCTGGAAGTGTCGGGGTTCATGTCTGCCGGCGCCGCGTCCGCTTCTTGTGCGGCCGGCCCCCGCGGGACAGGTAATAAGCCGGAGGACTGGACGGAAGCGATGCCGCGAGCGCGGGGCGCGCCAATGGCCGCCCATGAGCTGCAGCAGGATCGCG